>NZ_JAOCFV010000045.1:0-38183 GCF_029842145.1 Stenotrophomonas sp. GD03794 | reverse complement strand
TGCCGGGCAGCTTGACGTCCGCACGCTCCGGCTCCCCGCCGGTAGCGGGCTCACGCTGATCCTGACGCACTGCCCGCAACGGCCGTGGCCAGCTCCCGCATGAAGACCTGCGTTGCACGCGATGCGCGACCCGCCGGCGAACAGACCAGACCAAACACGCGGCGGATCCCCGGCTGCACCGGCAGCACGCGCAGGCCGTGGAGATCGTCCGGCAACGTCGATTCCGGCACCAGCGAGACGCCCAGTCCCTCGCGCGCCAGCACGCACGCGCTGGCCCAGTCGCGCACGGTCACTCGTACGTCGCTCAGCTGTAGACCAGCGTCCGCCATCAGGCGCTGACCGTTCACCGCACAACCCCCTGTTGCGAGGATGAAGGGTTCGCCCGCCAGCTCGCTCAAGGCCACCCCGCTTTCGGTGGCGCGGCGCCCCAGCGGATGCGTCTGCGCGAGCACCGCCATCCACCCGTCGCTGCCCAGCATCAACGGCGCGCGATCTGCAGCGGGGTTCATCACCACGCCGGCGTCGACCGTGCCCGATTCGAGCCAGCGCTCAACCTCCTCGTCCGTACCCTCCACGATCACCACCTCGATGCCCGGGTGGCGGCGCTGGAAATCCCGCAGCAGCGCTGGCAGCACGCTGGAAACGAGTGACGGGAAGGTCGCCAGGCGGATGCGTGCACCACTGAACCCCTGGCTGTCATCGGCCAGCGCGCGGATCGCCTGCAGGCCTCCCAGCATGATGCGTGCGTGTTCGATCACCCGCTGCCCGAGCGCAGTGATCTCGACCTGACGCCGCTCGCGCACGAACACCGCAAACCCCAATGAGGACTCCAGCTGGGCCAGGGCCTGGCTGGCACCGGACTGGCTGATGCCGACCCGGTCAGCGCCGCGCGAGATGGTTCCCTCGTCGGCCACCGCAACCAGCAGGCGCCAGTGGGCAAGATTCATCATGACAGGCAGTAGCCCAGCTTATGGGAGAAAAATCGAAGATTGATTTTACCGGATACCGCTCGCACAGCAGACTGCCTCGCACCGGCTGACCCGGCCGTCCTTTCTCCCTCGAGACCCTCCATGAAGCTGTACTACGCACCGTACACCTGCTCGCTGTCGCCCCATATCGTGCTACGTGAACTTGGCCTCCCCTTCGAGCTGGTCAAGGTCGACAACGCCAGCAAACAGACCGCCGATGGTCGCGATTTCCGCACCATCAACCGCAAAGGCTATGTCGCGGCGCTGGAGCTGGATGACGGGCAGGTGCTGACCGAAGGCCCGGCCATCGTCCAGTACCTGGCCGATCTGAAACCCGGATGCACGCTGGCCCCACCCGTCGGCAGCTGGGAGCGGGTACGACTGCAGGAATGGCTGAACTTCGTGACCAGCGAGTTCCACGCCGGCTCGGCGCCGCTGTTCAACGCCGATCTGCCGGAAGCGGCCAAGGCCTTCTTCCGGCAGAAGCTGTTCAAGCGTTTCGACCTGCTGCAGGAGACGTTGGCAACGCAGGACTTTCTCATGGGACCAGACTTCAGCGTCGCCGATGCCTACCTTTTCACGGTGCTTGGCTGGTGCCGCTTCTTCTCCATCGATCTGGCGGCGTGGCCGGCGCTGCCTGCCTATGCCCGCAGGATCAACGCACGACCGGCCGTGCAGGCGGCGCTACGCGCAGAGGCCGCGTGATGTGGAGCCGAGCACAGGCTCGGCGCTACACCTTTCCAGCCGGCTTCTTTGGTGGATCCTCACAGACCCGGTGCTGCACCACCGTCTCGCCGACCTTCCATTCCTTCGCGACCCTGCAGCGCTCCTTGGATTTCTGCACAGAGACCGCTGCAGCGTTCGCCTCGTCAGCCGCAGCAGTCTGCTGGCGTTCCAGCCACACCGAGGGCGGCGCTGGAGGTGTGGCCAGTACCGGACCCGCAAGCAGGACCAGACCCACCAGCAACACCGACCTCATGCAGCCACCGCCCGGCCACCGAGCAGGCGCGCCGGCAGCATGAACAGCGCGCGCAGGAACGCGAACAGGGCCGAGAAGGTGATGCCGACCAGGCGGAACGGCAGGCTCAGCAGCCACACGAACGGCCAGGCGATCAGGGCGAGGATCGCCAGCGGCCAGCACAGCACGAACAGCAGGCACCATACACCGAGCGCGAACAGGGTCTTCATCACGGTCTCCTTGTGGCGGCACCCTGCCGCCTGCGGACACCTTGGCGCTCCGCCCTGGCCGCCCGCAAACGGTTTGCGACGAAACCCGGGCTGGGGGCGATGAAACCGATTGCGGGGAAACCGGAGATTCAGGAGGTTGCCGGCCAGCGGCCGGCACAACCGCAGGGATTTACACCGGGACCGCGCCCGGACGGCCGTGGGTCACCTGGAAACGCGCCGCGGTGCGCACCGCAGCGTCCGCACGCAGCACGCTGTCGGCGAAGCGCAGTTCCGCATCCACGGTCTGCCGGTTCAGCTGCAGCTTCCACCAGCCACGGCGGTCCCCGTCGAAGTAGCGGATGTGCGGGTTCTGCGGTATCGACGGCCCGTAATACGGTCCATACGGTGTGTCGTCGCCGCCACTACTGATCGCTGGAGCGATGAATTCGGTGGCCACGACCGGCGCACTGGCGGCATCGAAGTCCAGCTTCAGGTCGTTGACGAAGGTGGAATGCCAGTCGCCGCCCAGCACGATGGCATTGCCCTGCCCGCCTGCCTGCATCGCCTGCAGCAGCCGGTTGCGTGCGGCGGGATAGCCATCCCAGGCGTCATTCCAGAAGCGCTCGCGTGGCGTGCCGCCGTCCAGCCGCAGCTGCGCCATCAGCAGCTGCTGCACCACCACGTTCCAGCGCGTGCCTTGCGCGGCGGCCATCGACTGCGCGAACCACGCCTCCTGGCCTGTACCCAGCATGCTCATGCGTGGATCCATGGCCGCTTCGCAGCGAGGTGACTCACCCACACCGCAGGGATTGGCCGGGCGGAACTGACGGCAATCGAGCAGCGTCAGCTGTGCCAGGTCGCCATAGCGCAGGCGCCGATGCACGCGCAGGCCGCCATTGCCCGCTGGCGTACTACGCATCGGCAGGTGCTCGTAGAACGCGCGGTAGGCCGCCGCACGACGCACGATGAAATCTTCGGTCGATACACCGGGCTTTTCCGGGTGGATGCCGGAGTAATCGTTCTGCACTTCATGGTCGTCCCAGATCACCGCGAACGCATGTGCGGCGTGCGCGGCCTGCAGATCCGGATCGAGTTTGTACAGCGCGTACTGGTCACGGTAGCGCTCCAGGCTGACGGTCTCGCCGCTGAAGCGCTCGACATCCAGCGCACGACCACGCGCATTCTGCAGCGGGCTGTACTCGTACAGGTAGTCACCCGCGTGGAGCACCAGGTCGACATCGCTCTGCGCGATATCGCGCAGCACCGGGTAATAGCCGCTGTTCCAGGCCTGGCAGGTGCACAGGGCCAACCGAAGCTGCTGCAGTTGCGTGTCCAGCGGCGGCGCGGTGCGGAAGTGGCCGACCGCGCTTTCCTCATCGCCGTCGCAGGCGAAACGGTAGTAGTAGTCGCGGCCTGGGCGCAGGCCGTTGACCTCCACGTGCACCGAATGCGCCAGCTCGGGCACCGCGGCCGCAGTCCCCCGCTGCACCAGCCGGCGCATGCCCGGGTCCTCGGCCACGAACCAGCGCACCGGCACCGCCCGCGACGGCATGCCGCCGCCATTGAGCGGGTCCGGTGCCAGCCGCGTCCACAATACGGCCCCCTGTGGATCCGGATCACCGGCGCCGACACCGAGGGTGAACGGATCGCGCCCAAGCCGCGGCCGTGGGCCGGCCGTGGCCAGCCCCGGCATCGCCGCCAGCGCGATCGCCGCCCCCGTGCCCTGCCACGCCATGCGCAGCAGGCGACGACGGCTTTCCGGATCGACAGGCCCGCGCATCAGAAGCGCACGGTAGCGGTGGCCATCACCTGGCGCGGCGCGCCGACCTGCATGGTCGCCAGGCTGCGGGTCGGGTCAGCGGCGTAGGTACCGTTGGTGTTGATCGAGGACAGGTAGCGCTTGTCGGTCAGGTTGGTCAGGTTCAGCGCTACGGTCAGGTTCTGCGCCGGGCCGAGCTTGCCGAAGTCATAGGCCGCCGAGGCGTTGACCAGCCAGTAGCTCGGCACCGACACATCGTTGGTATAGGTCACATAGCGCTTGCCGACATGGTTGGCGGCCAGGCGCAGGTCCCACGGGCCCGGGGTCCACGCCAGGGTGCTGGCGAACATCCATTCCGGGGTGTCGACGGTCGTCTTGCCGCGGGTCGGCACCACGCCGTTGTTCACGTAGTCGTTGTCGTAGGTGCTGTCATTCCAGGACAGCGCATTGGACCAGGTCAGGTCCTGCATCGGCTTCAGCTGCAGGGTCGCCTCGGCGCCGCGGCTGGTCACCGACCCGACGTTGGAGAACAGTGCCGGGCAACCGAGGATGCCCACGCACTGCGCGATGGCCAGCAGACGGTTGTCGAACTTGACGTCGTACACCGCCACCGAGGCTTCATAGCCGCGGCCGTAGCCACGCCAACCCAGCTCGATCGTGCGCGACTGTTCCGGCTTCAGGTTCTTCGCGCTGCTGTCGAAGGCGGCCTGCGGCACGTTGAACGGGCTGCCCACGCCCAGTGTATAGGCGGCGATGTTCTTGGCGAACGAACCGAAGATCTCGTTGCCTTCGTTGAGCTTGAAGTTGAAGCCGGCCTGCGGCAGCAGGCCCTTCTTCGAGGTCAGGCTGCTGTTGTTGGCATAGCTGCCCAGCGGCGTGCGCACGCTGGTACGGGTGTGCGGCGACTTCGCGCCGATGTCGATGGTCAGGCGATCATCGAACAGGCGGAAGCGGTCCTGCACGTAGAACTGGCGGGTGATGGTGGTGTAGCGCTGGTGCCACACGCGCTGGTCCGGGTTGCGCAGGAAGAAGTCGTCGGTGATCGGGCCGTCGATGTAGTAGAAGTTGCGCTGCACGCTGTGGCCGTTGTCCTCGTACCAGAGGCCCGCTTCCAGTTCGTGGCCACCGACGTTCCAGGTGAACGCCGAGGTCACGCCGGTACGGTCGATCGCGTACTCGGTGGTGCGGATCGAGATCGGAATCTCGCGGCTGGTGCCCGGGTTGGACGGATTGGACGGGCTGAACCAGTGGCCCTGGCCACGGTTGCTGTGGTTGTAGACATTGACCTTCAAGCGCATCGACTCGTTCAGGCCGAAATCGCCGGCAATGCTGGACAGGTCATCGTTGCGCAGGCCGTGGCCCGAGTAGTACGCATCCCACGGGCTGTTGACGCCGCCGCTGAATTTGCCGCGTGCGGCGGCGACGGCGCGATCCCAGTCCGGCGCGTAGTTGTCCCAGTCCCAGCCGAGGCGATCGATCATCTCCAGCGACAGATCCTGGTAATCGGCCTCGACGCGGCGCGAGGCGTTGAACAGCGCGGTGATCCTGCTGTCCGTTCCGAAGTTGTAGGTGGCCTTGCCGTTGAACTGCTTCAGCTCCTGCGAGCCCTTGCCCTTCCACTTGTCACCTTCCGAATACACGCCGGACAGGTAGGCAGCAAAGCCCTGGTGCTCACCGGTCTCCAGGCGCGCATAGCTGCGGCGTGCGCTGTCACTGCCAAAGCTCTGTGCCAGCACGACCCCATATTCGGTGGACGGATCGATCGAGTAGAACTGGAACACGCCGCCGAGGTTGCTGGTGGACGGCGTACCCAGTGCGCCGATGCCGGTGGAGACCTCCGCACCGCCCAGGTTCTCGCTGATCACCGCGCGGCTGATGTGCAGGCCGTTGCTGTTGCCATAGGCCATGTTGCCCAGCGGGATGCCATCAAGGGTGTAGCCCAGGCGGTTCTGGTTGAAGCCACGCAGGCTGATGGTGGTGGACCATTCGTAGGCGCCGGTGGCATCGGCCGATTCGAAATGCACGCCCGGCTTGGTCGCAAGCAGCTTCAGCGGATTGGCACCCGGCGGCAGCACCTTCATGTCCTCGGCGGTCACGCGCTGCACCTGGCGCGCTTCACCGCGGCCGATCACCGAGATCGAGTCAAGGGTGGTAGCCGACTGCGCGTCGGGGGCGGGGGCGGTTTCAGCGACAGCCAGCGACGGCAGCGAAGCACAGACCAGCAGGGCCAGCAGATTGCGGCGGAGCGGAGCGTGGGACGGCATGGGGGCGGATTCCTTGGGCACGCTGGACGCCGAAGGGCGGCGTCGAAGGGCAGCAGCGGCGGAATCGTAGAAGCGTCGCGTTACATGTCATTTACACGCCACATACGGACGTTTGGCGTTTCGAATGGTTTGCCGGCCGTGGGGGGCCGGCCAGCGGCCGGCACTACGGTTATTCGAATGAACCGACCGAATCGTGGGCCAAGTTGTCGAAGCGGGTGTACTCGCCGAAGAACTTCAGCTTGCACGAACCGGTTGGGCCACCACGGTGCTTGCCGATGATGATCTCGGCCAGGCCCTTGTCCGGCGAATTCTCCTTGTTGTAGTAATCGTCGCGGTAGATGAAGACGATCATGTCCGCATCCTGCTCGATTGCGCCCGATTCGCGAAGGTCGGCCATCACCGGGCGCTTGTCGGTACGCGTTTCCAGCGAGCGGTTGAGCTGCGACAGCGCGATCACCGGCACGTGCAGTTCCTTGGCCAGGCCCTTCAGCGAACGCGAGATCTCCGAGATTTCGGTCGCGCGGTTTTCGCTGTTGCCCGGCACGCTCATCAGCTGCAGGTAGTCGATCACCACCAGGCCCAGGTCATGTTCGCGCTTGAGGCGGCGGCACTTGGAGCGCAGCACTTCCGGCGACACGCCCGGCGTGTCGTCGATGAAGATCTTGGTTTCCTTCAGCATCTTGATCGCGCTGGTGACGCGGCTCCAGTCCTCGTCTTCCAGCTGGCCGGTACGCAGGCGCTGCGCGTTGATGCGGCCGTTGGAGGAAATCAGGCGCATCGCCAGCTGCGATGCCGACATTTCCATCGAGAACACCGCCACGCCCTTCTTCGACTTGATCGCCGCGTACTCGGCGATGTTCAGCGCGAAGGTGGTCTTGCCCATGGCCGGGCGCGCGGCGAGGATGATCAGGTCGGTCGGCTGCAGGCCGGAGGTCATCGCATCGAAATCGTTGTAGCCGGTCGGCAGGCCGGTGATGTTGCCGCCGTTCTCGAAGCGACTGCGCAGCTCTTCGAAGGCATCCTTCAGAGCACCGGGCATCGCCACGAAATCGGTACGGCCGCGTGCGCCCTGTTCGGCGATGGCGAACACGCTCTTTTCCGCCGACGCCAGCAGCTCGCTGCTGTCACGGCCCTCGGGCTGGAAACCGTCGTTGACGATGTCGGTGCCCACCTGGATCAATTGCCGCAGCACCGCCTTGTCACGCACGATCTCGGCGTAGGCCACGATGTTGGCCGCCGACGGCGTGGTACTGGCCAGCTCGATCAGATAGGCACCATCGCCCACCAGTTCCATCTTGCCCTGCGATTCGAACCACTCGCCCAGGGTCACCGCATCGAACGGTCGCTCGCGTTCGGACAGCTCGCGGATCGCGCGGTAGATCATCTGATGATCACGGCGGTAGAAATCGCCTTCGGTCAACTGGTCATTGACCCGGTCATAGGCCTCCGGGGCCAGCATCAGGCCACCCAGCACCGCCTGTTCGGCTTCCACCGAATGGGGCGGCACCCGCAACTGGTCGATGCGCGACTCGTCGCGATCACGATCGCGATCAAAGCCATCACCGCGCTCTCTGCGGTTGGAACGGAAGCCGGGGCGAGCGGACATCTGCGGTGTTTCCTGCAAAAGTGGGCCAGACGAGTGTAGGCATGCGCCGACCCCGGCGGCCATGGACAAGCCTGTGGATAAGCCGTGGAGAAACGGGGGATATCCGCCAGTGCCTGCCCACTCTGGCGTGGGGGCGTCGCAGTGCCTGCGACGGGCGCCGTTGCGACGCCCGAGCGGGTCATTATCGCAGATCAGGCGATCAGGGTCGGACCCCGTGCAACGTACGGGCTCCGGCCTGCCCCGCTGGACGTGGGGTCAGAGCCCGCCACTGCGCGACGGGATCCGCCCCTTGGCATGGCTGGGTCGGATCCCTCTGCAAAGCAGAGGGCTCTGACCCCCTCGGTCTCAATCGCCCTTGACGTGAACCGCGATCAACGCCAGGAACCGGTCCACATAGCCCTGCAGGAATTTCTGCGTGCCCTCGTTGTGGATCGTGCCGTCGGCATCGATCAGACCGTCCTTGAAGTGGATGAATGCCTCGGGCTGACCCAGCACATGCATGTCCAGGAAGGCCAGGCTGTTGCGCAGGTGCTGCTGGGCCACAGCGGTGCCGATCTGGCCGATGGAGGCGCCGATCACCGCCGCCGGTTTGCCGGCAAACGCGCTGTCACCATACGGGCGCGAGCCGATGTCGATGGCGTTCTTCAGCACGCCCGGCACCGACCGGTTGTATTCCGGGGTCACGAACAGCACCGCATCGGCGGCACGGACCTGGTCCTTCAGCCGGGTACCCTGCGCCGGATACTGGCCATCGAAGTCCTGGTCGTACAGCGGCAGATCACCGATCTGCACGTACTGGAAGCGCGCACGGTCACCGGCAATCTTCTCCAGCGCATGGGCCAGTTTGCGGTTGCAGGAATCCTTGCGCAGGCTGCCGACGAACACGGCGATGGTGGGGACGGACATCGGGACATACTCCTCACGGTGCGGGAGGCCCAGCCTAGTCGCCGGGCCCTTGCATGCCGGTGAAGATCAGCCGCCGGTCACGCCCGCGCGCACCTGCCGCCAATGCGCCTGCCAGGCCTGGAACATCAGCACGTTCCACAGATGGGTATGCCACTTGCGTTGGCCGCCGAGGAACTGCTGCCACAGCGGCTGTACCGCGGCAGCCGACAGCACGCCCTCACGCTCCAGCCGTGCCGGCTGCAGCAGGTCTTCGGCCCACGGCCGCAGGTCGCCCTTCAGCCAGTCACTGACCGGCGCGCCGAAGCCACGCTTGGGCCGGTGCACCATCGACTGCGGCACATAACGGCCCAGCACGCGCTTGAGCAGCACCTTGCTGGTGGTTTCACTGCGCTTGAAGCCCAGCGGCAGCGACCAGGCAAACTCGGCCACGCGAGAATCCAACAGCGGTGCGCGGGCTTCCAGGCTGACCGCCATCGAGGTGCGGTCGACCTTGCACAGCAGGTCATCCGGCAGGTAGGTCACGTAATCGGCCAGCATCATCGCATCGGCCGGCGTCCCGGCACCGTGCAACGGGTCGGCCAGGTCGTAGAAGCTGCCCGCCGCCTGCGCCCCGGGCACTGCCGCCGCCGGGTCGCGCCAGCGCGAGATGCGGTTGCGGTACACGTCACCGATGCCACGCGCGCCGGATTCTGCCAACAGCGCGGCCAGGCCGCCGGTACGCGAGGCCTCGCCCTGCTGCTGGGAGCGCGCGCCCATCCAGCGCCGCAGCGGCCCCGGCACGCGTCCCAGCATCTGCCAGTTGCGCAGCGCGCGCACATAGCGGGTATAGCCGAAGAACAGCTCGTCGCCACCATCGCCGGACAGCGCCACGGTCACACCCTGCCGCGCCAGACGGGCGACCAGCGCGGTCGGTACCTGCGAGGCATCGGCGAAGGGTTCGTCGAACATCGCCGGCAACTGCGGTACCACCGCCAACGCATCGGCACCGCTGACGTAGAGTTCGGTGTGGTCACAGCCCAGATGCGCGGCCAGCTCCTTGGCCAGCGGCGCCTCGTCGTGGCCCGAACCGGTGAAGCCAATGCTGAAGCTGTGCACCGGCTGTCCGCTCTGTGCCTGCATCAGCGCGGCCACCAGCGACGAATCGGTACCGCCGGACAGGAACACGCCCACCGGCACGTCGGCCACCATGCGCAGCGCCACCGCGTCGCGCAGCAGCCCATCCAGCTGCTCCTCGGCCTCCTCGATGCGGCCCTGGAACGGCGCGGCCAGCGCCGCCTGCATGCGGGCACGCGCATCCCAGTACGGGCGCTGCGCCTGTTCCGGCCGGTGCGCTGCCGCACCCGCCGCTACGGCTTCGACGTCCAGGCGCAGCACGCGCCCGGGCATCAGCTTGTAGCAGCGCTGGTGGATGCTGTGCGGCGCCGGAATGTAGTCCAACCGCAGCAGCAGGGTCAGGGCGTCACGGTCGATGTCGTTGTCGAAGGCCGGGTGCTGCCACAGCGCCTTCAGTTCCGAACCGAACACCAGGGTGTCACCGGCCCAGCCGTAGTACAGCGGCTTCTTGCCAACACGGTCGCGGGCCAGCCACAGGCACTGCTCCTGGCGGTCCCACAGCGCAATGGCGAACATGCCGTTGCAGCGCTGCAGGGTGTCTTCCATGCCCCATTGCAGGATCGCTGCCAGCAGCACTTCGGTGTCGGAGTGGCCACGGAAAACATGCCCCAGCGGCTCCAGTTCGGCACGCAGGGCGGCGAAGTTGTAGACCTCGCCGTTGTAGGCCATCACGTAGCGGCCATCGGACGAGGCCATCGGCTGGTGCCCCAGCGGCGACAGGTCGAGGATGCTCAGGCGGCGATGCGCCAGCGCGATGCCGGCCGTGGCGTCGACCCAGCTGCCGCCATCATCCGGCCCGCGGTGGTGCAGCGCCTCGCCCATGGCCAGGACCTGCGCCTGCAGCTCCTCGGCCGACGCCACCGGCGCCGGCAACAACATTCCCGCCAATCCACACATGCATCAGGGTTCCTGCGCCAGTTCAAGGGCGGCGCCAATCACTGCATTGTCGCTTGGAAGCCCGAACATTGCTGCCCCCGCCAACGGGGTATAGGTATCGGCACCACAGACCCGGCGCAGCGGCAGGTGGCCGAAGCCGGCCTCGACCAGGGCGGTGACCACGCCCTCACCCACCCCGCCACTGTGGCGGCCCTCGTCCAGCACCAGCACCCGCCGCGCACTGGCCGCCTGGCTGGCGATGAAGCCGGCATCCAGCGGCACCAGCCAGCGCAGGTCGACCACCCGCACCTGCCAGCCCAGCTGCTGCTCGATCGCCCGCGCCGCGCGCAGCGCCATCGGCACGCCGTTGCCATAGGTGTAGACCACCAGGTCGCCTGCCTCCGGCGCATAGACCCGGCCCTCGCCCGGCACCAGCGCCTGGCCCTGGGCGGGGTAGTCGAACAGCCACTGGCCATCGCCCGGCGCATGCAGGTCCTTGCTCATGTACAGCGCGATCGGCTCCAGGAACACCGCCACCCGCCCGTCCACCCGCGCCAGCGCGGCCAACGTGCGCAGCATCATCACCGCATCGTCGCCGCGCGACGGGCAACCGACCACCAGGCCGGGAATGTCGCGCAGCGCGGTGATCGAATTGTCGTTGTGGAAGTGGCCACCGAAGCCCTTCTGGTAGCCCAGCCCGGCCACCCGCACCAGCATCGGGTTGCGGTACTGGTCATTGGAGAAGAACTGCAGCGAACACGCTTCACCGCGCACCTGGTCGATGGCGTTGTGCAGGTAGGCCAGGTACTGGATCTCCGGAATCGGCAGCATGCCCATGTTGGCCAGGCCCTGCGCCATGCCCAGGATCATGGTCTCGTCCAGCAGGGTGTTGAACACCCGGCGCGGGCCGAAGCGGCGCAGCAGATCCTTGGTGACGGTGTAGACACCGCCCTTCTGCGCCACATCCTCACCGAACAGCAGGCTCTGCGGATACTTGGCCAGCAGCTCCTGCAGGCCGTGGTTGATCTGGATGGCGAGGTGCCGTGCTGGCTGCCGCTCGGGCAGGGCCTCCGCACCGCCATACAGCGCTTCGCGCGCATCGGCAGGCACCTCGCGCCGCGCTTCGGCCTGCACCGCCGCCGGCGTGTACGGCGCCAGCGGCGCCATCACCTCCTGCAGTGACTGCAGCGTCGGGCGGCCTTCGGCATCTGCCGCCGCGGCCAGGCAGCGCGCGCGCATCGTCTCGTAGGCCACTTCGATGGCGGCCGCATCCATCCAGCCCGACTCCATCGCGATCTGCGCCGAGCGCAGCAGCGGATCCTGCGCCTCGGCCGCGCACAGCTCCGGCAGCGCGCGCCATTCCACTTCAAAGTCGGTGCCGGCGTGGCCCATCAGGCGGGTGGTACGTAGATGCAGGAAGGTGGGCCGCCGCGTGCGCCGGCAGTGTTCCACCGCCGCCTGCACCTGGGCGTGCCCCGTGGCCAGGTCCAGGCCATCGGCAAAGAAATAGTCCAGCCCCGGCTGGCGCCTGAAGCGCTCGGCAATCCAGCCTTCCGGTGTCTTCACCGAGATGCCCAGGCCGTTGTCCTCGCAGACGAACAGGATCGGCGCCGGCAGCTTCTGGTAGGCCGACCACATCGCGGTGTTGAACGCGGTCTGCGCGGTGGCATGGTTGGCCGAGGCGTCGCCGAACGAGCACAGCACGATGCTGTCGGCCGGGATCGGCAACGGCTGCCCCAGGCGCTTGCCGCTCTCGATGGCCAGCGCGGTGCCCAGCGCTTTCGGCAGGTGCGACGCGATGGTCGAGGTCTGCGGCAGCACCCACAACGGTTTGCTGCCCCACACCTTGTGGCGCCCCCCGCTGGCCGGGTCATCGGCGCTGGCGGCGAAAGACAGCGCGGCATCGCGCAGCGGATCGATGCCCGGCACCTGGCGCGAACGCTCGGCCATGAAGGCACCAGAGCGATAGTGCAGGAAGGCTGGATCGGTATGCCGGCAGGCCCGCGCCAACAGCGCGTTGCCTTCGTGGCCGGAGGAACCGATGGTGTAGAAGACCTTGTTCTGCACGCGCAGCACGCGTGCCATCAGGTCCAGCTGGCGGCTGGCCAGCTGCGAATCGAACAGCTCGCCAAACGCTGCGGCGGTGAGCGTGCTGCCCGGC
Source organism: Stenotrophomonas sp. GD03794 (assembly GCF_029842145.1). Taxonomy (NCBI): domain Bacteria; kingdom Pseudomonadati; phylum Pseudomonadota; class Gammaproteobacteria; order Lysobacterales; family Lysobacteraceae; genus Stenotrophomonas; species Stenotrophomonas sp. GD03794. The sequence goes on along the minus strand of NZ_JAOCFV010000045.1, from coordinate 25,363 downwards.
AGGATCGGCGCATCCGGTGCCGGGCGCGGACGCGGGGTGCCGCGCCAGCCACGCACCGCATCGAGGAAGTTGACGTCGCACACTTCGGCGCGGTTGAGCACGCGCATGCGTGCGGGAATCGGATCTGGAACCACAGCGAACATCGAACACCCTCCGTGTCGTTGTTGCATTCCGCCCGGCGTTGGCCAGGCGCTACCCTGTGGGGGTCACCCTGGTGAGAGTCACGCAGCCTCGAATCGCGAGCGCACTTCGGCAGTCACCGCCGGCATCGGCAGGAAGCGCGGTTGTTCACGCACGCGCTGCAGCCAGCCACGCACTTCCGGGAATGGCTGCAGGCTGATACCACCCTCGCCTGCGACGTCGGTGTAGGCGAACAGCGCGATATCGGCGATGCCATATCCGCTGCCAGTGAACCACTGCGCTTCGCGCAGATGTTGCTCCATTACTGCCAGCGCGGTGGCGGCGCGCTCGTGCAGGCGCGGCAGTTCGGCGCGGCGCGGTGAATCAGCGGGGGTCCAGCCACGGATGAAGCGCGCCACTGCCACGCAGGGCTCGTGCGTGTACTGCTCGAAGAACATCCAGCTCAACGCCTGCGCGCGCTCCCAGCCGTCGCTGGGCAGGTACGGCGTGCCCTCGGCCAGCCAGAACAGGATCGCGTTGGATTCGGTCAACACGCGGCCATCGTCGCGGACGATCAGCGGCACCTTGGCATTCGGGTTGAGCGCCAGGAATTCGGGGGTGTGGGTCTGGCCGTGGGCACTGTCCACTTCCATCCAGCGGTAGCGGCTGCCGAGCTGCTCCAGCAGCAGGCGGACCTTGTGGCAATTGCCCGAGACCGACATGCCATGCACCGTCAACGGGACGCGCTCTTCCACCATCGCCTGCTCCATCGGATCCGGCCGGCGGCCGGCTGCGTGCAGTCTGGCAAGCGCGCCGGTGAATGCCAAGCGCGGGTGCAGCATGGCAACACGGTCGTGCCGGCCGCTGGCCGGCAATCGCACGAATCTGCCGCAACGCGGTTGCCGGCCAGCGGCCGGCACTACCGGGCAAGGCTCAGCGCGCGCGCTGCCGCCACTGCTCGCGCGACTGGCCCCAGATCTGCATCGGCTTGTCGTTGTACGGCGGCGGCAGTTCCCCCATCCGCAGCAGCGTGCTGCCGAGCTTGCGCGCGACCGCCCGCGAGTTGTCGTTGTTCTCGGCGATGGTATGGATCACCTCGTCCCATCCGAGCGTGTCGAATGCCCAGTCGATCGCGGCGACTGCGGCTTCCGGCGCATAGCCCCGGCCCCAGCTGGCATGGCGGATGCCCCAGCCGACCTCGGTACCGGGCCAGTCCTGCGGTTGCCACGGACCCATCCGCCCGATCCAGTCACCACTGGACTTCTCGATCACGCTGAACATCGAGAAGCCGAACAGCTGCCAGGCACCGGCCAGGCTGCAGAAACCGCGCCAGGCCACCGACGGCGGCTGCACGCCACCGAGGGTGCGCATCGTTTCCTCATCAGCGCAGAACGCCAGATACGGTTCGTAGTCCTCGCGCAGCAGCGGGCGCAGGATCAGGCGCTCGGTTTCGATGCGCAGGTCGAAGATGCTCATGCCGGCTCCATGTCGAAGGAAGCGTCCATGATGGTGGATTCACGCCCCGCGCGGATGAATTTCGCCGGCTGCAACGAAACGGGCCAGCATGAGCCGGCCCGTCAGGTACTGCATGCTGCGCCTGGATTACTGACGCGTAGCGGCGGCAGTGGCACCGGCAGCAGCGGTCTGCGTGACCAGCTGGCCGTCGACCACCGGCAGGCGATCGCTGGCCGGCTTGTTGTCCATGCGCACGGTCTTCTCGGCGCCATCGTAGCGGTAGGTCACGTTGTAACCCTTGACCACATCGGTATTGCCCATGGCGATGCGGTTACCCGGCTTGCTGGCCATGCGCATGGTGCCGGTGGTGCCGTCCTCGTTGCGGTAGGTCACGTTGTAGCCGGTGACGCGGCTCGACTCGGAGGTCGCGGTCTCGGTGTGGCACTGGCGCTCGGTGCGGTTGACCACGCGGCCACCCACATGGCGCTTGTCGATCTGGTTGCCGATGAAGCCACCGGCCACCGCGCCGGCCGCAGTGGCCGCCTTCTTGCCATTGCCGCCGCCGACCTGGTTGCCGAGCAGGCCACCGACCACAGCGCCAACCACGGTGCCGCCCACATTGCCATCACGCTCCGGCAGGCGTTCCTGCACCGTCACGTCCTGGCAGACCTCATGCGGGGTCTGGGTGGTGGAGGTCTCACGCACCGCATCGGTGCCGATCACGGTGGCATACGCCTTCTGCTTCTCGGTGATCGGGTCGACCTTCAGCACGTCGGCGTATTCCAGGCCGCGCGGCGCGGACGGATCCAGCTTGTCACCACGTGCGCCATCGTCGGCGGCGTTGCCATCGACCAGGCGCGATTCACCATTGGGGGTTCCGGCGCTGATGGAATCGGGCGATTTGTCGCCACTCTTCATGAAGGCGGCAGTGGCGATGCCACCGACCAGCAGCGCGCCCGCTGCGACCAGGACAGTTGTAGTTGTGCTTTTCATGACCTGCTCCTTGCGGACCATCCGCAACGTTCTCGGGCCAGATTGCAACATGCGCTGCCTGAACGGAATCTCCACATTTCCTGCTCATTGCTGTAACCCATTCAGCATCGGGAAATGCTGGGCCCGTGGTAGCGTTTGCATATTCCCCACGAGGATTCCCGCCATGGCCAACCCGATGCTGCTGCCGGTACTGCAATGGGCGCGCCGGCTGCGCTACCCCACCCTGTTCAAGCTCACCGCGGGCCTGTTCGCGCTGACCCTGTTCATCCCGGACCCGATTCCGTTCGTCGATGAGCTGGTGCTGGGCTTCGGCACCCTGCTGCTGGCCAACTGGAAGAGCCGCAACGCCGCAACACCTCCGCCGCTGGAACAGCGTTGAGCGTGCTGGTCGACAGCCACTGCCATCTGGACGCCAGCGAGTTCGACCATGACCGCGCCGCCGTGGTCGAGCGTGCGCAGGCGGCTGGGGTGCGCCTGCAGGTGGTACCGGCGGTGACCGCAGCCAGCTGGCCGAAGCTGCGCGAGGTCTGCCGGCAGGCGCCGGGGCTGTACCCGGCCTACGGCCTGCATCCGATGTTCCTGGCCGAGCACCAGCCTGGGCACCTGCCGCTGCTGCGCGAGTGGATCGAACGCGAACGCCCCTGCGCGATCGGCGAATGCGGCCTGGACTTCTTCGTCGAAGGACTGGATGCCGAGGCGCAGCAGGCGTATTTCATCGGCCAGCTGGAACTGGCCCGTGAATTCGACCTGCCGGTGATCGTGCACGCGCGACGCGCGGTGGATGCGGTGATCGCCGCCATCCGCCGCATCGGCGGCCTGCGCGGCGTGGTGCACAGCTTTTCCGGCAGCCCGGAACAGGCCGCGCAGCTGCACCGGCAGGGCTTCCTGCTCGGGCTCGGTGGCCCGCTGACCTACGATCGCGCGCAACGACTGCAGCGGCTGGTACGCGAAATGCCGCTGGAACAGCTGCTGCTGGAAACCGACGCACCGGACCAGCCCGACGCCGGCATCCGCGGCCAGCGCAACGAACCGGCGCGGCTGGCGACCATTGCCCGCCATGTGGCCGCGCTGCGCGGGATGGAGCTGGATGCCGTGGCCCAGGCCACGACGGAGAATGCGCGGCGGCTGTTCGCGCTGCCCGTGAACTGAGGGTAGTGCCGGCCGCTGGCCGGCATCTGCGCTGATTCAATCATTCCGGAGTTGCCGGCCAGCGGCCAGCACTACCGTCACGCGTCGGCCTGATCCTCGACCACTTCAGCCTTCACCTTCTTCGGCTCCAGCAGCATCTCCAACGCCTTGCCGACCGCTGCGAAGGCGAACGCGCCGGTGATGTGGGTCGCTGCGCCCAGGCCGGCGCCGCAGTCCAGCTTCAGCGCCGCATCGGCGCCCAGGTTCGGGCGGATGCCGCAGACACTGCCATCGGCCTGCGGGTACTTCACGTTCTCCAGCGAGTACACCGCCGGCACGCCGAAATAGCGCTTGGCATTCTTCGGGAAGTTGAACTCGCTGCGCAGCTTCTTGCGGATCAGCGCCAGCATGGCGTCATGCTCGGTGCGCGAGACATCGCGGATACGCACCAGGGTGGGATCGGTACGGCCACCGGCAGCGCCCACGGTCAGCAACGGCAGCTTGCGGCGACGGCACCAGGCGATCGTCTCGACCTTGACCCGGAAGCTGTCGCAGGCATCGATCACCAGGTCGAAGCCACGGTCCAGCAGTTCGGCCATGTTGGACACGGTCAGGAACGCCTGCACGGCATCGACCTCGATATCCGGATTGATCGCACGGCAACGCTCGGCCATCGCCTCGGCCTTGTTGCGGCCGTAGTTGCCCTCCATCGCCGGCAGCTGCCGGTTGGTGTTGGACACGCAGATGTCATCGGCATCGATCAGGGTCAGGTGGCCGACCGCTGAACGCGCCAACGCTTCCACCACCCACGAGCCGACGCCGCCCATGCCGACCACCGCCACGCGGCTGCCCTGCAGGCGCTCGAGTGCGCCCACGCCATACAGCCGTTCGATGCCGGCGAAGCGTTGTTTGACCTGTTCGTTCATCCCGCTATTTTAACGTGCAGGCGCCGACACCCGCAGTACGTCGGCATCGAACCCACCGTTGCACGCCCGGAGAGCCCGCCATGAACGCCAGCCCGCCCCGCCGCCTGTCCACTGCCCATCGCTACCTGTTCGTGCTGTGCCTGGGCCTGCTGATCGGCCTGATCGCCACCGTGATGGTCAGCCGCGCCCTGCAGGCGCGTCGCGACCCGTTCCCGGACAGCCTGATGCAGGTAATGCAGCGGCAGTCGCAACTGCTGCTGCAGGCCCAGCAGCAGAACCGCTGCAGCCTGGCTGACAGTGTGCCGCGGCTGCAGGCCATACGCCTGCTGTCCAATGACCTGGACCTGGCCTTTCCCGGGCTGAAGGACAGCACGCAGTTCCAGCAGCACGCCAGCCAGCTGCGCGGCAACCTCAACGCCGCACTGGCAGCTCCGCCCAGCGACTGCAAGGCACTGGCCCAGGTGGTGGAAACCCTGCAGGCCGACTGCCGCGCCTGCCACCAGGACTTCCGCTGAGCCGCATTCATCCTGCAGCCGGGCAAGCCATGCACGGTTGGCGCGTCGTTCACGTTCGAAAGGAGAGGATTCGTCCACCCTGCTGCATGACGCAGTACCACCCCAGACACCCGCCTTCACGGCCAGGAGATGCCCCATGAAGATCCAGCTCATCGCCGCCACTGCCATCGCTACCCTTGCTCTGGCTGGCTGTGCCACCCCCGGCGGCTACGGTGGCGGCGGTTACAACAACGGCTACAACAATGGTGGCTACGGCAACAACGGCGGCTACAACCAGGGCCGCTGCGCCGACTGCGGCATCGTCACCCGCATCAACACCGTGCCCTCGGGCCGCACCGCGCCCAGCGCGACCGGCGCGATCCTCGGCGGCATCGTCGGCGCCGTGGCCGGTCATGAAATCTCCGATCACACCGGTGGCAGCCGTGGCAACAAGAACATCGCCGCCGCCGCAGGCGCAGTTGGTGGCGCCCTGGCCGGCAACCAGATCCAGAAGAACGTGACCAGCGATACCTACGACATCAGCGTGCGTATGGACGATGGCCGCACCATCGTGGTCAACCAGCGTGACCTCGGCGGCATCCGCGAAAACACCTATGTCCGCGTGGTCAACGGCAAGGTCATCCTGCGCTGATCCGCACCGGGCCATGCGCAAAGAAAAAGGCCCGCTTGCGCGGGCCTTTTTCATGCCGACGGGCGGCGGGTATTACACCGGCTGCACCTTGTCAGCCTGCAGGCCCTTCTGGCCCTGCACGACTTCAAAGCTCACAGTCTGGCCTTCCTTGAGGCTCTTGAAGCCCTGGGTCTCGATGGCACGGAAGTGCACGAACACGTCCTCGCCATTCTGCCGGCTGATGAAGCCGAAGCCCTTCGCATCATTGAACCACTTTACGGTACCGGTCTCGCGATCAGCCATCTCACTAACTCCCTTTGACTCTCTCTTGTTGTTGGAAACGCCTGGTGGGCGGCTGACAAGCAAGGGGGAAGCGAGGTGCATCGATGCAGCGGATCGGGAAGATCTTGCTTCATCAGGCCACGATCCACGGTGACCTTGCCAAGCTCAGCGACTGCAACTTAACCCGCCCAAAACGAAAAATCAACTGGCAAAATCTTTCACTGTCAACCCCAAAACGGCCACCATACGGGACAGCATGGGACTCTCATTCATCTTATATCTGCTAGCGGTCATTTTTGTCCTCGTCGGCATCGCCGGAATCATCCTCCCGGCCCTGCCCGGCATCCCGCTGGTGTTCATCGGGCTGCTGCTGGCGGCCTGGGCCGACGGCTTCGCCCATGTCGGCTGGCCAACCCTGGTCGCGTTGGGTGTGCTGACCCTGCTCTCGCTGCTGGTGGACGTGCTGGCCACGGTGGTGGGTGCGCAGCGGGTCGGCGCCAGCCGCAAGGCACTCTGGGGCACCTTCGTCGGCAGCATCGTCGGCCTGTTCTTCATGCCGATCGGCCTGTTTGCGGGACCGCTGGTCGGTGCCCTGCTCGGCGAGTACTGGCACACCCGCGAACTGGGCCGCTCGACCAAGGTCGGCCTGGCCACCTGGCTCGGCATCCTGCTCGGTCTGGCGTTGAAGCTGGCGGTGGTGATCGCGATGCTGGGCCTGTTCGCCTTCGCCTGGTTCCTGTGACTGGCGCACCCTTCACGCCACGCGCACGCGGTGGCCGTGCATAAACCGTGGGGGCTGGCCGCGATCCGGTACAGCCGCCACACTGTGCGATCCCCGTATTCACCGAAGGGCCTGCTGGAATGACCCTCCCCCCGCTGCTTCCCCGCCTTGCGCCGCTGGCGCTGGCCCTGGCCAGTGCCCCGCTGGCCGCGCAGGAATTCGTGCCCAGCACCGATACCTCGCCGGCCGCTTGCGCGGCCATCACCACTGACGCGGCGCGCCTGGCCTGCTATGACCGCCTGTTCGCGCATACGCCGCAGGCCACGGCCGCCGCCGATGCGGCTGCCGAGGCGGCCGCGCAGGCCCGTCGCGAAGAACGCCAGACCGCACGCGTAAGCCAGGGCGAAGAGAAACTGCGCGAGCGGGTCAGCGACCTGTTCCGCCCCGCTGCGCCGGACAGCGCGCTGGCCAATGCCGGCCGCGGTTCGCTGTTGGACAGCCGCTGGGAGCTGGCCGAAGACTCCAAGCTGGGCCCGTTCCAGCTGCGTGCGTACAAGCCGGTGTACCTGCTGCCTGCGTTCTGGACCAGCGACCGCAACACCACACCGCATTCGCCGAATCCGGCCAACACGGTCACCACGCCGCAGGTGCTGGACAGCGCCGAACTGAAGTTCCAGATCAGCTTCAAGACCAAGATCGCCGAGAACCTGTTCGGCGACAACGGCGACATCTGGGCCGGCTACACCCAGAGCTCGCGCTGGCAGGCCTACAACGGCGAGGATTCGCGCCCGTTCCGCGAAACCAATTACGAGCCGGAAGTGATGATGGTGTTCCGCAACGGCTACTCGATCGGTGGCTGGCGCGGCCGCATGACCGGCATCGCGCTGAACCATCAGTCCAATGGCCGCGCCGATCCGCTGTCGCGCAGCTGGAACCGGGTGATGCTCAACATCGGCCTGGACCGCGAGAACTGGGCGCTGGTACTGCGCCCGTGGTACCGCATCCCGGAAACCCGCAGCGACGACAACAATCCGGATATCGAGGACTACATGGGCCGCGGTGACGCGACCCTGACCTGGAACCGCAACGGCCACGAAGTCTCGTTGATGGCACGCCATTCGCTGCGCACCGGCAGCCGCTCACACGGTGCCCTGCAGCTGGATTACGGCTTCCCGATCAGCAACCTGCTGCGCGGCCACGTGCAGATCTTCGACGGCTACGGCGAGAGCCTGATCGACTACAACCACAAGGCCACCTACGTGGGCGTGGGCGTGTCCCTGCTGGAGTGGTTCTGATGGACGTGACGATCTGGCACAACCCGGCCTGCAGCAATTCGCGCGGCGCATTGAAGCTGATCCGCGATGCAGGCTTCGATCCTATGGTGATCGAGTACCTGGGCACTCCACCGGACGTGGCCACGCTGCGCCAGGTGCTGGCCGAATCCGGATTGAGCGCACGCGATCTGGTGCGCAGCAAGGAAGTGCAGTTCGCCGAACTGGGACTGGAAGAGGCCGACGATGCCACGCTGCTGGCCGCGATGGCCGAACACCCGCGGCTGATCAACCGCCCCGTGGTGCGCACGCCCAAGGGCACCCGGCTGTGCCGTCCACCGGAAACGGTGCTGGAGATCCTCTAAGCCCGCCCTACTTTTGGTAGAGCCGAGCCATGCTCGGCTGCGGTTCGCGTGCTACCCATGAATGCAGCCGAGCATGGCTCGGCTCTACAGAACGGGTTACCGCCAGTCGGTGATGCCTTCGCGGCGGTACACCTCGGCGAACGCCGGGCGCGCCTTCATCGACGTGGCATGTGCCTTCAGCACCGGCCAGGTGTCGCTGGGCTTCGGCATGTTGCGCGACCAGCGCATCAGCATCACCAGCATGTAGTCGACCACGCAGGGCGTGGCACCCAGCAGGTACGGTCCGTGTGCCTGCAGCTGCGTGGCCACATGCTGCCAGGCCGCTTCCAGGCGCTGACGGGCCATCTCGCGAGTGGCCTCCACGTTTGCCTCGCCCGCCATCTCATACGGATAGAACCAGGCACGATAGGCCGGCTGCAGCGTATTGGCACACCAGAACATCCAGCGGTAGGCATCGGCGCGCTGCGGCGTACCCAGTGCCGGCAGCAGGTTGGCTTCCGGATGGCGGTCAGCCAGATACAGTGCGATCGCCGCCGCTTCGGTCAGTACCAAGCCATCGATCAGCAGCGTCGGCACAACGCCGGCCGGATTCAGCGCCAGGTACTCCGCCGACTTGTGCTCGCGCGCGTCGAAATCCAGCAGCACCAGTTCGTGCTCGATACCCAGCTCGATCAGCAGCCAGTGCACTACCAGCGCGGCGGTACTGGTTGAACCATACAGCGTGGTGCTCATGCGGAAGATCCCGTGCAGGTGGATCGGCCGATTATGCGCCCACACGGGCGGTCACTGCTCAGCCGCAGCGGCTCATGCAGGTATCGCGGCCTTCGCTACAGGACATGATCGGCGTGCGTATCGCGCAGTCGTGCGTCTTCAGTTCACAGGAACGGCGCAACTCGGGGTTGGCAACGTCCTTGCAGCGCTTGTCTGGCGCCGGCACCATCTGTTGTTCGCAGCTGAAGTCGTTGCTGCCGACACTGCCCCGCGCCATGCAGCTGCGATAGTCGGCCTGGCACTGCATGCGGCACTGCGAGGAGGCGGAGAAGTCCGCACCTTCATAGGATGAGGTTGTACTGCAGCCGGCCAGGGCCAGCAGGATCGCAACGGCGATGAATCGATGCAGGCCCATGAACACGTCCTGTGTGAGGTCGCGCCGAGCCTAGCAGAGCAGATGCTGCAGGTTCGTTAACCCTCACCACACAACAACGGCGCCATATGGGCGCCGTTGCTTGAACCGGATGCGCGGCAGGATTACTCCACCACCACCGGAATCTTGCCGATGCGGGCCTGCCACTCACGCGGGCCGGTCTTGTGCACCGATTCACCGGTGGAATCCACTGCCACGGTCACCGGCATGTCCTGCACGGTGAACTCGTAGATCGCTTCCATGCCCAGGTCAGCGAAGCCGACGACCTTGGCCGCCTTGATCGCCTTGGACACCAGGTAGGCCGAACCGCCGACCGCCATCAGGTAGGCCGACTTGTTGTCACGGATCGCTTCAATCGCCGCCGGGCCGCGCTCGGCCTTGCCGACCATGCCCAGCAGGCCGGTCTGCTCCAGCACCTGGCGGGTGAACTTGTCCATGCGGGTCGCAGTGGTCGGACCGGCCGGGCCCACCACTTCGTCGCGCACCGGATCGACCGGGCCGACGTAGTAGATGAAGCGGCCCTTCAGATCGACCGGCAGTTCCTCGCCCTTGTTGAGCATGTCGACCATGCGCTTGTGCGCGGCGTCGCGGCCGGTCAGCAGCTTGCCGTTGAGCAGCAGGGTCTGGCCCGGTTTCCAGCTGGCCACGTCCTCCGGGGTGATCGTGTCCAGGTCCACGCGGGTGCCCTTGGACGAATCGTAGGTCAGCTTCGGCCAGTCCTCCAGCGACGGCGGGTCCAGCATCACCGGGCCGCTGCCATCCAGGGTGAAGTGCGCATGGCGGGTGGCCGCGCAGTTCGGGATCATCGCCACCGGCAGGTTGGCCGCATGGGTCGGGTAATCGTTGATCTTGATGTCGAGCACGGTGGTCAGGCCACCCAGGCCCTGCGCACCGATGCCCAGCGCGTTGACCTTCTCGTACAGCTCCAGGCGCAGCTCTTCAATGCGGTTGGACGCACCACGGGCCTGCAGCTCGGTGATGTCGATCGGCTCCATCAGCGCTTCCTTGGCCAGCAGCATCGCCTTCTCGGCGGTGCCGCCGATGCCGATGCCGAGCATGCCCGGCGGGCACCAGCCGGCGCCCATGGTCGGCACGGTCTTCAGCACCCAGTCGACGATGGAATCGGACGGGTTGAGCATGGCGAACTTGGTCTTGGCTTCCGAACCACCACCCTTGGCGGCGACGATGACGTCGACGGTGTTGCCCGGCACCACCTTGACGTTGACCACGCCCGGGGTGTTGTCCTTGGTGTTGATGCGCTTGCCGGCCGGATCAGCCAGCACCGAAGCGCGCAGCTTGTTGTCCGGGTGCATGTAGGCGCGGCGCACGCCTTCATTGGCCATGTCTTCCACGCCCATGGTGGCGTCGTCCCAACGCACGTCCATGCCGATTTCCAGGAACACGGTGACGATGCCGGTGTCCTGGCAGATCGGACGGTGGCCTTCGGCGCACATGCGCGAATTGATCAGGATCTGCGCCATCGCTTCCTTCGCGGCCGGCGACTCCTCGCGCTCGTAGGCGGCGGCAAGGTTCTTGATGTAGTCGACCGGGTGGTAGTACGAGATGTACTGCAGCGCGTCGGCGATGGACTGGATGAGGTCTTCCTGCTTGATCGATGTCACGACTTGCTCGCTTGCTGGAGGCTGGCGGGGGTAATCCGCCCATTTTACCCCCTCCCCCGGCCGCAGGATCACAATCTCGGGGTCGGATCCCCTGCAAGGGGCTCTGACCCCACACTCCCTGTCACGCGTGCTCCCTTCCCGGCGTCCTGGTCGACATGAACCCTGAAACCGCATTCCAGACCCACCGCCCGCGCCTGATGGCCCTGGCCTACCGCCTGCTCGGCAGCCGCACCGACGCCGAAGACGTGGTCCAGGACGCCTGGCTGCGCTGGTCCGGCGCCGATCCGGCCAGCGTCCGCGATGCCGAGGCCTGGCTGATCACCACCACCACCCGGCTTGGCCTGGACCGGCTGCGCGCGGCCAAGCGCGAGCGCGTGCACTACGTCGGCCCGTGGCTGGCCGAGCCGCTGGCGGTCACCCTGGAGCCCGACCCGGCGCCCGGCCCGGCCCAGCTGCATGCGCTGGCCGACGACGTCTCGGTCGCCTTCCTGACCCTGCTCGAACAGCTCGGCCCCGAGGAACGCGCCGCCTTCCTGCTGAAGGAAGCCTTCGACCACGATTACCGCGAGATCGCCGACCTGATCGGCCACAGCGAGGCCAACTGCCGCCAGCTGGTGCACCGTGCCCGGCAGCGCCTGCAGGCCGGACGGCCGCGCTTCAATGCCGATGCCAGCCAGCATCGGCACCTGCTGGCGCGCTTCATGGACGCCTCGCAGCGCGGCGACAGCGAAGCGATCCAGGCCCTGCTGCACGCCAACGCGCTGCTGGTTTCCGACGGCGGTGGCGTGGTTACCGCGGCGGTGCGGCCCCTGCTGGGCGCCGAACGCATTGGCCGCCTGTTCTGGGCCATCGCCCGCCGTGGCGCGGTGCATCCTGCCCAGCTGGGCTATGTCAACGGCGAGCCGGCGATCCTGCGCTTTGACGGTGATCGCCTGCACTCGATCACCACCATCGAAGTGGTCGATGGCCGCATCGCCAATGTGTACAGCGTGCTGAATCCGGAAAAGCTGCCGGACGTTGTCACGCGCGGTGACGGTGCGGCGTCCTTGTAATGAAAGGCGGCCATCGTGGCCGCCGTGGAGCCGAAAATGTCCGACCACGCCTCTCCCCGCGTCCCTTACACCCGCCTGGCCGCCGAAGCCTTCAAGGGCCTGCTGGCCACCAGCCAGGCCGTGCATGACAGCTCGATTGATCCGACCCTGATGGAACTGGTGTTCCTGCGCGTGTCGCAGCTCAACGGCTGCGGCTACTGCATGGACATGCACGGCACGGCGCTGCGCAAGGGCGGCATCGAGCCGCGCAAGCTCGATACCCTGCCGGCCTGGCACGAAAGCCGCTTCTTCGATGCACGCGAGCGTGCGGCGCTGGGCTGGGCCGAGGCACTGACCCGGCTGACCGACGGCGCGCCGTCACAGGCGGCGTTCGACGCACTGGCACCGCACTTCGATGAGAAGGGCATCAGCGACCTGAGCATGGGCATCGCGGTGATCAATGCCTGGAACCGGCTGGGCGCCGGGCTGCTGCCGCCGCTGCCCTGAGCGCTTCGTTGACAGTGCCTGGACCGCCGGGCACTGTACCTGCCCCGCAGGAAGCATCCGAACGTCATGGCCGACGAAGCCCCCGACACGCCCAGCAAGGAGGCGCTGAAGGCGCTGACCCAGTACCGGGAGCGGGACACCGCGCCGCCCGAACTCCTGTCGACGCTTGAACGGCATGGACTGTTGTGGCCCGTCGAACATCCGGGCCATGAGGCCCTCCAGGTGCGGATGTTCGCCGCCTATGCCCGCGCCGACCGCCAGCATGTGGCAGACAACTTCATCCTCGGCGTGCAGGAGAACCGCAGCGACCTGCGCGCCGGGCTGTCGGCGTATGCGTTCATGGTGCACTTCCCCAGGCATCAGGAGCAGCCACACCCCAGCCTCGCCTGTGCGGTCTGCGGCAAGGTCCGCGAAGGCAGATTCGACCCGACCACCTGGGCGCGCGTCCGCCACAACATCGGGGTCGTGCTCGGCGGAAGCGTAAACGCCATCACCTTCCTGTTGGAACAACACAATCTGACGCCCAGACGGGCGCCCGGCGACATGAGCACACTGGTGGCACTGCTGCGGCTGCTGCACCACGAGAGCGACGCCAAGGACACACCGTCGACCATCGTCAAACGCGTGCGCGCGCTGCCGGGCCTGAAACTGTCCGTCGAGCAGGCGCGTCACCTGCTGGATGCCCTGGGCCATGCCGGGCTGCTGCAGACCCCCGAGCATCCCGGCCTGGCGCAACGCTTCACCCGGGTCGGTCTGGCACCGCGCACGTCGCGCTCTTCGGACTGGAGCTATCCCGTCGATTTCTGGAAAGGCGCCTACGGCATCGACAGCGGGGCCCTGCGCTTCTGGTTCGCTCACCATCCTGCGCTGCTGGCTGCGCTGGACTGAGCGCGCAGGCGGCGCCGACGCGCTGCCCTGCCGGCGCATGGCAGGCATGCGCCCCGTTCATGCCTCCGCCACGCGCAGGGCGCGCACAATACGCGCATGCCTGCTACCCCCACCGCTGGCGCTGCCGCCGCGAAGAAACCCAGCCTGCGCCAGCGCTTCCGGGCGATGCGCAATCTGCCACCGTTCCTGCGCATGGTCTGGAAGACCAGCCCCGCGCTCACCCTGGCCAGCCTTGGCCTGCGCCTGATCCGTGCGCTGCTGCCGGTGGCGATGCTCTACGTCGGCAAGCTGATCATCGACAGCGCCCTGCACCTGAGCCAGCACGACGCTGGCTTCCCGCCGCTGGGCGAAGCACTGTCCAGCGGCATACTGAATCCGCTGCTGGGCCTGCTGGCGCTGGAATTCGGCCTGGCCATCGCCTCGGATCTTCTCGGCCGGCTGGTCAGCTACGCCGATGCCCTGCTCTCGGAACTGTTCGCCAACGTCACCAGCATCCGGTTGATGGAACACGCGGCAACGCTGGATCTGGAGGACTTCGAGGACCCGGACCTGCAGGACAAGCTGGACCGTGCGCGACGCCAGACCATGGGCCGGATGAACCTGATGAGCCAGTTGTTCGGCCAGGTGCAGGACGCGATCACCGTGGCCAGCCTCGCCGTCGGCCTGCTGGTCTACGCGCCGTGGCTGATCCTGCTGCTGGCGCTGGCACTGGTGCCGGCCTTCATCGGCGAATCGCACTTCAACGCGGCCGGCTACAGCCTCAACTTCCAGTGGACGCCCGAGCGCCGCCAGCTCGACTACCTGCGCCAGCTCGGTGCCAGCGTGGAAACGGCCAAGGAAGTGAAGATCTACAACCTGCACCGCTTCCTGGTGGAGCGCTATCGCAGGTTGTCTGTAGCACTCTTCCAGGCCAACCGGGCACTGGCCCGGCGGCGTGCGTTCTGGGGCACGCTGCTGGCCGCACTGGGCACGCTGGGTTACTACACCGCCTACGCCTACATCGCGTGGCGCACGGTGCGCGGCGATTTTTCGATCGGCGACCTGACCTTCCTCGCCGGCAGCTTCCTGCGCCTGCGCCAGCTGCTGGAGGGCCTGTTGATCGGGTTCTCGCAGGTGGCCAGCCAGGCGCTGTACCTGGATGACCTGTTCTCGTTCTTCCAGATCCAGCCGGAAATCCACTCGCGCGAAGGTGCGGTGCGCGTGCCACAGCCGATCCGCGAGGGCTTCGTGTTCGAGAACGTCGGCTTCCGCTACCCGGATGCCGAGCAATGGGCCGTGCGCCACCTTGATTTCCAGCTGCAGGCCGGCGAAGTACTGGCCCTGGTCGGTGAGAACGGCGCTGGCAAGACCACGCTGGTGAAGCTGCTGGCGCGGCTGTACGAACCGGACGAGGGCCGCATCCTGCTCGATGGGCGCGACCTGCGCGACTACGACCTGGACGACCTGCGCGCCAACCTCGGAGTGATCTTCCAGGACTTCGTGCGCTACAACCTCAGCGCCGGCGAGAACATCGGCGTCGGCCAGGTCGAGGCGATGGACGACCAGGCGCGCGTCGCCGACGCCGCACGGCGCGGCATGGCCGAGGAAGTGATCGACGACCTGCCCGGCGGCTACGACCAGCTGATCGGCCGCCGCTTCAAGCAGGGCGTGGACCTGTCCGGCGGCCAATGGCAGAAGATCGCCATCGCCCGCGCATGGATGCGCAATG
Organism: Stenotrophomonas sp. GD03794; assembly: GCF_029842145.1. Lineage (NCBI taxonomy): Bacteria > Pseudomonadati > Pseudomonadota > Gammaproteobacteria > Lysobacterales > Lysobacteraceae > Stenotrophomonas > Stenotrophomonas sp. GD03794. The sequence continues at coordinate 10,077 of NZ_JAOCFV010000045.1, read as the reverse complement.
CGCAGGTGATGATCCTGGATGAGCCAACAGCAGCGCTGGATGCGCGCAGCGAGTTCGAGGTGTTCCAGCGGTTCAGGGAACTGGCGGATAATCGCACCGCAGTGCTGATTTCCCACCGTTTCTCCTCGGTACGCATGGCCGATCGCATCCTGGTGCTGGCCGATGGCCGGATCGAGGCCAGCGGCACCCATGAGCAGCTGATGGCACAGGGCGGCCGCTACGCCGAGCTGTTCGAGCTGCAGGCGGCCGGCTACCGCTGAGAACGCCTCTCGTTCCGCCTAATGAGAACTTGTCTCATTTGAGATAGAATCACCCCCGACGACTTCCGATAGATACGCCCATGTCCTCCGCTTTTGGCGCCGAAACGGTGCTTGAGGTCCGCCACTGGACCGATGCCTACTTCAGCTTCACCCTCACCCGCGACAGCGGTTTCCGCTTCGAGAACGGCCAGTTCGTGATGATCGGCCTGGAAACCGAGGCGCGGCCGCTGCTGCGTGCGTACTCCATCGCCAGCGCCAACTGGGAAGAGCACCTGGAGTTCTTCAGCATCAAGGTCCAGGACGGCCCGCTGACCTCGCGCCTGCAGCACATCAAGCCGGGTGACAAGGTACTGGTCGGCAAGAAGCCCACCGGCACTTTGCTGATCAGCGACCTGCACCCGGGCAAGAACCTGTACCTGCTGGGCACGGGCACCGGCATGGCTCCATGGCTGTCGGTCATCAAGGACCCGGAAACCTACGAGCGCTTCGAGAAGGTGATCCTCTGCCACGGCGTGCGCTACGAGAAGGACCTGGCCTACCGCGATTACTTCGAGAAGGAACTGCGTGAGCACGAATTCCTGGGCGAGATGATCGGCGACAAGCTGCTGTACTACCCGGCCGTCACCCGCGAGCCGTTCGCCAACCAGGGCCGCCTGACCCAGCTGATGGAAAGCGGCGAGATGCAGCGCACCCTCGGCCTGCCGGAACTGAGCCCGGAAAACGACCGCGCGATGATCTGCGGCAGCCCGCAGATGCTGGCCGACCTGCGCAGCGTACTCGATGCCCGTGGCTTCCAGGTCTCACCGCGTATCGGCCAGCCGGGCCATTACGTGTTCGAGCGCGCGTTCGTCGAAAAGTAAGCAAAAAGGGGACGGAGGGGATTAAGTCGTTTGTGCATAAACGACTTAATCCCCTCCGTCCACTTTTCGGGTTCATCTCACAGCAGCGCTTCGATCTCGCCGCGCAGCTGCTCCGGCCTGGTGGTGGGCGCATGCCGCGACACCACCTGCCCCTGGCGGTCGACCAGGAACTTGCTGAAATTCCACTTGATGCGGGCGCTACCCAGCAGGCCGCGCTTCTCGCGTGACAGCCATGCCCACAACGGATCAGCCCCCTCGCCGTTGACCTCGATCTTCTCCGACAGCGGGAAGCTGACCGGGTAGTCCAGCGAACAGAACTGGCGGATCTGCGCGGCGTCGCCGGGCTCCTGTGCACCGAACTGGTTGCATGGGAACCCGATCACCACCAGGCCACGCTCGCGGTAGTCCTGCCACAGCTGTTCCAGCCCGGTGTACTGCGGGGTGAAGCCACAACGGCTGGCGACATTGACCAGCAGCAACGGGTGACCCTGGTACCGGGCCAGGGCCTGCGGCTGGCCGTCGAGGTCGCGGAAGCTGAAATCGTAGGCAGTGGTCATGGCAGCGGGCCGTGGGCGGTGAATGCATGGTACCCGCGCCCAGCCCCGGCAACATGCCTTTTGACACAAGTGCGGGCGCCGCCGGCCGGGTTACCCTCGGGCCCTTGTTTGCCTTACCGGAGTTCCTACCTTGACCACTCGCCTTGCCCTTGCCGTGGCCATGTCCCTCGGCCTTGCCCTGCCCGCCTTCTCGGCCGGCGCCGCCACCCCGGCTGCCAGCACCCATGCCCAGCAGGCCAATCCGTTCTTCGCCGAAAGCCCGCTGCCGCTGCATTTCCCGCAGTTCGACAAGATCAAGGACAGCGACTTCGCCCCGGCCTTCGACGCCGGCATGGCGCAGCAGCTGAAGGAAGTGGAGGCGATCGCCAACAACAAGGCCAAGCCGACCTTCGACAACACCATCATCGCCCTGGAAAAGAGCGGTGACATCCTCGACCGTGCGACCACCGTGTTCTTCAGCCTGGTCGGCGCCGATACCAACGACACCCGCAAGAAGCTGCAGGCCGACTACTCGGCCAGGTTCGCCGCGCACAGCGATGCGATCGCGCTGAACGGCAAGCTGTTCGCCCGCATCCAGGCGCTGTATGACACCCGCAGCCAGCTGGGCCTGGACGCCGAAGGCGTGCGTCTGGTCGAGAAGTACTACGACAACTACGTGCGTGCAGGCGCCAAGCTGTCCGACGCCGACAAGGCCACGCTGAAGGAGATGAACGCCGAGCTGGCCAACCTGGGCACCAAGTTCAGCCAGAACGTGCAGTCGGAAGTGAACGCTTCGGCGATCACCGTTGACGACGTCAAGGAGCTGGACGGCCTGTCCAAGGAGCAGATCGCCGCCGCCGCCGAAGCCGCCAAGGCTCGTGGCCTGGAAGGCAAGTACGTGATCACCCTGCTCAACACCACCGGCCAGCCGCCGCTGACCAACCTGGCCAACCGCGCTCTGCGCCAGAAGATCTACGAAGCCTCGACCACCCGCGGCAGCCGCGGCGGTGAGTTCGACAACACCGCGCTGGTCTCGCGCATCATGCAGCTGCGTGCCGACAAGGCCAAGCTGATGGGCTTCCCGAACTTCGCCGCCTACAACCTGACCAACCAGACCGCCAAGACCCCGGAAGCGGTCAACGCAATGCTGGGCAAGCTGGCTCCGGCCGCGGTGGCCAATGCCAAGCGCGAAGCCGCCGACCTGCAGGCGATGATCGACAAGGAACAGAAGGCCGCGCGCAAGCCGACCTTCCAGCTGGAACCGTGGGACTGGGCCTTCTACAGCGAGAAGGTGCGCCAGGCCAAGTACAACTTCGACGAGTCGCAGCTGAAGCCGTACTTCGAGATGAAGAACGTACTGGAGAACGGCGTGTTCTACGCCGCCGGCCAGGAATTCGGCCTGACCTTCAAGCAGCGCACCGACCTGCCGGTCTACCACGATGACGTCACCGTCTACGACGTGTTCGACGCCGACGGCAGCCAGCTGGCGATCTTCATCTTCGACCCATATGCACGCGCCTCCAAGCGCGGTGGTGCGTGGATGAACTCCTACGTCTCGCAGTCCAAGCTGACCGGCTTCAAGCCGGTGGTCGCCAACCACCTGAACATCCCGAAGCCGCCAGCCGGCCAGCCGACCCTGCTGACCTGGGACGAGGTGAACACCACCTTCCACGAGTTCGGCCACGCCCTGCACGGCATGTTCTCCAACGTGAAGTACCCGTACTTCTCGGGCACGTCGGTGCCGCGTGACTTCGTCGAGTTCCCCTCGCAGGTCAACGAGATGTGGTCGGACAACCCGGTCATCCTGAAGAACTACGCCAAGCACTACCAGAATGGTTCGGCGATGCCGCAGGCACTGCTGGACAAGGTGCTGGCTGCGGCCAAGTTCAACCAGGGCTTCGCCACCACCGAGTACCTGGGTGCAGCGATGCTGGACCAGCGCTGGCACCAGATCGGCGCCGACCAGGTGCCGGCCGCCAAGGACGTGATGGCCTTCGAGCGCGCCGCGCTGGAGAAGGACGGCATCTACTACGCGCCGGTTCCGCCGCGCTACAAGACCCCATACTTCAGCCACATCATGGGCGGCTACTCGGCCGGCTACTACGCCTACATCTGGTCGGAAGTGCTCGATGCCAACACCCAGAAGTGGTTCAAGGACAACGGCGGCCTGAGCCGCAAGAATGGCGACCACTTCCGCGCCACCCTGCTGTCGAAGGGTGGCAGCGTCGACGCGATGCAGCTGTTCCGCGATTTCGCCGGCCACGAGCCGCAGATCGAACCGCTGCTGGAAAAGCGTGGCCTGACCGGCGCCGGCAACTGATCGCCCGCGCGGTAGCCTGAAACGAAAACCGCCCGGGAGACCGGGCGGTTTTTTGTTGTGATTGGGGTCAGAGCCCTTCTCTGCGAAAAGGGATCTGACCCCGGGGTCGGATCCCTTTCCGCGGAACGGGCTCCGACCCCGCTCCGGCTTCATCGTGGCGCCACGTACCCACCCGGCACGCCTTCCGGCGACAGCACCAGCTGCCACAGCTGCGCGTGCCGGCAACGGAAAGTGGCCATCGATCCAGCCAGGTAGAAGCGCCACATGCGCCGGAAGTGCTCGTCGTAGCGCGCATCCAGCCGGGGCCACGCCGCTTCCACGTTGCGCCGCCAGGCCTGCAGGGTCAGGTCGTAATCGGTACCGAAGTTGTGCCAGTCCTCCAGCACGAAGCGGCCCTCGAACGCCTTGGTGATCTGCACCGCCGATGGCAGCATCGAGTTGGGAAAGATGTAGCGCGCGATCCACGGATCGGTACGATGCCGCGAGATGTTGGTGCCGATGCTGTGCAACAGCAGCAGTCCGCGCGGCGACAGGCAACGCTTGGCCACCTCGAAGAAGCTGGCGTAGTTCTTGTCGCCAACGTGCTCGAACATGCCGATCGAGAAGATCGCATCGAACGGCTCGTCCAGCTCGCGGTAGTCCTGCAGGCGGATCTCGATGGGCAGGCCGGCGCACAGTTCGCGCGCGAACTCGGCCTGTTCCTGCGAAATGGTCACGCCGACGCCGCTGACACCATAGCGCTCGGCGGCGAACTTCAGGGCTTCGCCCCAGCCACAGCCGATGTCCAGCACACGCTGCCCCGGACGCAGGCCCAGCTTGCGGCAGACCAGGTCGAGCTTGGCCTCCTGTGCGGCGTCGAGGTCATCGGCATTGCGCCAATAGCCGCAGCTGTACACCAGGCGCTGGCCGAGCATGGCCTGGTAGAGATCATTGCCGAGGTCGTAATGACGGCGACCGACTTCGTAGCTGCCCTGCCCCACCTGCAGGTTGAACAGCCGCGCCTTCAGCGCATCGGCCACTTCGCGCCAGCCGTGCACCCGTTCGTCCAGGTGCGCCTGCATCAGGTGGACGAGGAATTCATCCAGGACGTTGGCATCCCACCAACCGTCCATGTAGCTCTCGCCGAGGCCGAGCGAACCGTGCGCCATGACCCGCGCGAAGAAGCGCGGGTCATGCACCTGGATATCCTGTGGCTGGGTACCGCCGATGCGGACCCCGGCTTCCTGCAGCAGGCCGGCGACCCGCTCCTGCAACCCTGTATCCACGCCACCTCCTCGACTGCGGTCAACCGCGTGCGAACAGCTCCACGTAGTCCTTGGCCACGTGCGGCAACAGCACCGCCGCCGGCACATCGGCGGTCTGGGTGCCGTCCGAGTATGGACCCACCTGGTACGGCGGGAACACAAAGCGCAGCGCGGTGATCTGCCCCTTGTCGTCGGTCAGCGGCTGGAACTGGCTGAAATTGTCGGCCTGCGGGCCGGTACCGTCGGCGATCATGCGCGATGCGTTGCGCAGCGATTCCTGCAGCTGGGCCGGGTCCATGTCCTCGCCGCTGAGGCGGGTGGCCACGCGTTCGCGCAGCTGGTCGGCAACGAAATCGCTGATCGCCTTCCAGCCCTTGGCATCGGCCACCAGCTTCTCGGCGCTGAGCATCTCCTGATGCTGCGGCAGCCACACGAAGCGGGCCACCAGCGGCTCGCCATGGGCGCCACCGGTGTAACGGCTGCCATCGGCACTGACCACCACCAGCTGCGGGGTTTCCAGCAGCTTCTCGAAGCTCAGCGACAGCTCGTAGGGCATGGTCGGCTTGTCGTTGCCGAGTCCGTCCAGCGCCTGTTGCAGGTCACTGCGCGCACTCGTCGCATAGTTCTGCAGCGCGCGCGCCAGGCCCGGGTAACGGTCGATGCCGGCCGGATAGCTGATGCCTACCACTTCGCGCTCGTTGTTCTCGATCACGTCGCGCAGGTCCAGTGGCGCTTCCGTGGCCGGCGTTTCACCTGCGGCGGTGGCCTCGGCGGCAGGCGCCGCATCGGTCGCCGGTGCCGGCTCGCTCTCACGCTGGCAACCGGCCAGCAACAGCACGCCCACCACGCCGGCCAGCACGCTGCCGCGCAATGGCCGGTTGTTTCCAATCTTCATCGGGATCCCCTGTTCATGTTTGTACATCATCGCCTGCCATGGCTGAAGCGTGACCCGCTGGCGTTCAGCCAACGAGCAGGTCGTGGTACTCCTCGTGCCGCTGCAGGAAGGCCTCGGCGTAGGAACATGCCGGCACCACCTTGTACTTCTGCTCGCGGGCGAAACGCAGTGCCACACGGGTCAGCTCACCGGCAATGCCACGGCCGGCGATCGGCTCGGGCACCTCGGTATGCGTGATGACCATGCGCCTGCGTTTGATCTGGTAGTCCAGCACCGCCAGCTGTCCGCGCACACGGGCGGTGAAGCGATGGTTGGCCAAGTCGTGTTCGACCTCGTAGGCCAGACCGGGGGGCGTGACCGAAGCCATGGAACTGTCTCCTGCGGCGACTGCGTGGATGGTGCGCAGCCGGGCGCCATGATCGCGTGAAGCCTGAACAGGGGCAAGTCCGTTCCATTCACGTCAGTTTGCGACCCTCAAGCTGGAGCACTGACGGCCGCTATCGCCTGTGGAGGGGTACGGCCAGGCTGGCACGGCCCTTGCGACCGTTGATCATGCGCACCACCGCGGAGGCTCCGATGCACCCCAGCGATTCCCATTCAGATACCGACCGCGCCCTGCTGGAGGGCCTGCTGCAACTGGCCGTGGAGGGGCAGACCCAGGACCAGGATTTCCAGCGCATCGGCGAAGAAGTGTTCGCCCGCCTGCTGGATACCTACGGTCAGCAGCCCACGCTCTGAAACAGCGGGGGCGGATCGCTGCCGATCCGCCCCGCTCCCGTCATCAACCGCCGCCGAGGCGGAAGGTCGGGTTGGAGAGTTCGCGCAGGAAGTGAGTGAAGATGCTCGGCTGCATGGCCAGCATGAAGATCACGCCGAACGCCGCGCCTGCCAGGTGCGCGCTGTGGTTGATGCGGTCACCGCCGCGCTTGTCCATCCAGATGCTGTAGCCGACGTAGAACGCGGCGTAGACGATGGCCGGCGCCGGGATGAAGAACACCAGGATGATCGACCACGGCTTGATCAGGATGAAGGCGAACAGCACCGCCGACACCGCACCGGACGCACCCAGACTGAGGTAGTTCGGGTTCTTCTGGTTCTTCAGGTAGCTGGGCAGGATCGAGACCAGCAGCGCACCGATGTAGAACGCCGGGTAGGTCAGGTAGCTGCCGGTCAGCTGCACCATCACGCTCTCGATGAATCCCCCGAAGAAGAACAGGGTGATCATGTTGAAGATCAGGTGCGACCAGTCGGCGTGGATGAAGCCATAGGTCACCAGCCGGTCGTACTGGCGGTGACGGTCGATGGCTGGCGGCCACAGGATCAGGCGGTCGGCCAGCTTGCGGTTGTTGAACGCCATCCACGACAGGATGGCGGTGATGGCGATCAACAGCAGATTGACGGGGGTCATGTCAGGCTCAGGCGCTACGGTAGTTGTCGACCATACGATAGCGTTTCGCGTACCAACCGAAGGCCAACGCCGCGACGAAGGCGAAACCGGCGAAGAAGAACATCAGGAACGCCGCCTCGCTCAGGCCCGTACTGGCGATCTTGTGGGTCACCGCATCGTTGCGCACCGCCGCGTTGGACAGCAGCACCCACAGGTTGCCGATGGTGGTGGTCAGGTTCCAGAAGCTCATCACCACGCCCTTCATCGCCTGCGGCGCCTGGCTGTAGGCGAACTCCAGGCCGGTGGCCGAGACCAGCACCTCACCGAAGGTCAGCAGCGCATACGGCAGCATCTGCCAGAAGATCGACATGGCGTTGCCCCCGTCCATCACCACTTGGATGCCGCCGACCACGATCCAGGCCAGACCGCTGAAGGCGATGCCGGCGGTCATGCGGCGCAGCGCGGTCGGCTCGAAGCCGAAGCGGCGCAGGGCCGGGTACAGCACCAGGTTGTTGAACGGAATCAGGATCATCACCAGCAGCGGGTTCAGTGCCTGCATCTGCGAGGCGGTGAACCAGCTCGGCATCTGCATCTGCTGGCCCTGCAGGACCCAGGTCGAGGCCTTCTGGTCGAACAGCGAGAAGAACGGCGTGGTCAGCGCGAAGATCACCAGCACCCGCAGCACCGAGCGCACGCCTTCGACGGCTTCGGCCGGATGCTGGCCACGGGCGCGATCGAGCTGCAGCCAGGTGCCACCGCCGATACCGGCCAGGATCGATACCAGCGCCAGGCACAGGCAGATGACAATGCCCAACGAGCCAACCAGGCCGAACGAGGCCACTGCCAGCACCAGGCCGAGCACGGCGATCACCAGGCCCGGACGGCCCTGGCCGGCCACGCGCGTGGTCAGTGCGGTACGCACCACGTTGGCGAACGAATGCGGATCCTTCGGCGGCAGCGGCACCAGCACGTAGCGCTTGCGGCCCAGCCAGAACACGAAGGTGGCGATGAACATCAGGATGCCCGGGATGCCGAACGCCCACTGCGGGCCCCAGTTCTTCAGCACCAGCGGAATCAGCAGCGAGGCGAACAGCGAGCCGAAATTGATGATCCAGTAGAAGGCATCGAAGACGACCTTGGCCAGGTGCTTGTTGCTCTGGTCGAACTGGTCACCCATGAACGAGGCCACCAGCGGCTTGATGCCACCGGCGCCGAGCGCGATCAGGCCCAGGCCAAGGAAGAAGCCTTCGCGGCTGTTCTCGAACAGCGCCAGGCACAGGTGGCCGGCGCAGTAGACCAGGCTGAACCAGAGAATGGTGTGGTACTTGCCGAAGAACCTGTCGGCCAGCCAGCCACCGAGCAGCGGGAAGAAATACACGCCGATCATGAAGCTGTGCATGATGTCCTTGGCTTCACCGGCACGGCCTTCCGCCGTGATTTCCTGCAGCAGCAGCGAGGTGATCAGGAACTGCACCAGGATGTTGCGCATCCCGTAGAAACTGAACCGTTCGCAGGCCTCATTGCCGATGATGTACGGAATCTGGCGCGGCATCTTTCCTTGGCCGGCGATGGGGGCGACTGCGTCGTGGCTCATCCTGTAAGGCATTCCTGCAAAGCGAAAGGCGCAAGGTTACCGGAACCGGGGCTTGCGAAGCACGCTGCAGGGCTGCATGACAACGGTGCCAATCCATGGCAGGCCGTTCTGGCCCTGCCGGAAGTCACGGCACCTGCACGACAAAAGCGTAAACTTATCGTTATGCGCCCCCTCGCCCCCGCCCGCCTCCTGCTCAGCTGTCTCGTGCTGCTGCTGGCGTTGCAGGCCCAGGCGCGGCCGCAGGCGCCGGCCGCCACTGCCAGTGACAACAAGCCCCGGCAACTGACCGTGGCCGCGCTGGAACTGCCCAGCCGTGATGATGCGCATTGGAAGCAGCGCCGCGAGCAGGTCGCGCAACTGCTGACCGAGCTGCAGCCGGACGTGATCTCGGTGCAGCAGGTGCTGCAGCAGCAGGGCCGCAATCCAGCCTGCTGGCTGGCCAGCCGGCTGCGCTACAGCTGCGACTTCGTCACCGCTGACCCTCCCAGCCAGCCACTGCGGCATGGCAACGCCATGCTGACCCGGCTGCCGGTCAGCGAAGACGGGGTGACCCTGCTGCATCCTCCCGGCACCTTCAGTGCGGCCGGAATGATGCGCCTGAAGCTGGGCGAGGCGCTGGTCAACATCTATGTCGCGCGGCTGCGCCCGGACCCGGACGAGGCCACCGCCCGCCAGCACCAGACCAGCGATCTGATGACCTGGATCGGCGCCACCTCCGAGGGCATGCCGAGCCTGATCGCCGGCGATTTCTCGGCCAACACGGTGGAACTGGTGCGCAGCACGCCGGGTTTCCAGCCGGCCCGGCGCAATCCCGGTGGCCGTGCAGACCCGCCTGCGGCCAGCGGCGGGGGTGCGAGTGGCCATGGGCTGGACGTGCTGTTCCAGGTCAAGCACTTCGGCGGCATCCGCCAGCAGCCGATCCTGCTGCCGGCCGATGGCGACCTGCCCGGCCTGCGCCTGGGCGTGATGGCTACGCTGCGG
>NZ_JAOCFV010000044.1:0-39495 GCF_029842145.1 Stenotrophomonas sp. GD03794 | reverse complement strand
CAACCGGACCCACCCCGCCATTCCCCAGGAACTCAGCTTTGGCTGTTGCTTTGGCCGTTGCAGTTGCTTCTGCGGGTGCCGGGCGCAGCCCGGCCGAAACCCGCGCTTTTGCCGCATAATCAGCACATGACCGACGACCGCATCATCGGCGCCGGCGCCACCCGCGAGGATGACGCCGCCGACGCCAGCATCCGCCCCAAGCGCCTTGCCGACTACCTCGGCCAGGTGCCGGTGCGCGAGCAGATGGAGATCTACATCCAGGCGGCCAAGGGGCGCGGCGACGCGCTCGACCATGTGCTGATCTTCGGGCCGCCCGGCCTGGGCAAGACCACCCTCAGCCATGTCATCGCCAACGAACTGGGCGTGGCCCTGCGGGTGACCTCCGGCCCGGTGATCGAGAAGGCCGGCGACCTCGCCGCGCTGCTGACCAACCTGCAGCCGCACGATGTGCTGTTCATCGACGAGATCCATCGCCTGTCGCCGGTGGTGGAAGAAGTGTTGTATCCGGCGATGGAAGATTTCCAGATCGACATCATGATCGGCGAGGGCCCCGCCGCCCGCTCGATCAAGATCGACCTGCCGCCGTTCACCCTGATCGGTGCCACCACCCGAGCCGGCCTGCTGACCGCGCCGCTGCGCGATCGCTTCGGCATCGTCCAGCGCCTGGAGTTCTACAGCGTCGAGGAGCTGACCCGGATCGTGCGCCGCTCGGCAGCCATCCTGGCCATCGACTGCACCGCCGATGGCGCCGGCGAGATCGCACGCCGCGCGCGTGGCACCCCGCGTATCGCCAACCGCCTGCTGCGCCGCGTGCGCGACTACGCGCAGGTCAAGGCCGGCGGCCACATCGACGAGGCCGTGGCCCAGGCCGCGATGAAGATGCTGAAGGTCGACCCGGAGGGCTTCGACGAGCTTGACCGGCGCCTGCTCAAGACCATGGTCGACTACTTCGACGGCGGCCCGGTCGGCATCGAATCGCTGGCGGCGGCGCTGTCCGAAGAGCGTGGCACGCTGGAAGACGTGGTCGAGCCGTACCTGATCCAGCAGGGCTTCCTGGTGCGCACCGCGCGTGGCCGCATGGCCACCCACAAGGCCTACCGGCACATGGGCCTGAAGCCGAAGAACCCGCCGCAGGACCTGTTCGCGGAGGTTCCCGATGCCGGTTGAGCCCCGATTCAGTTGGCCGACACGCATTTACTGGGAAGATACCGACGCAGGTGGCGTGGTCTACCACGCCCGCTACGTGGCCTTCATGGAACGGGCCCGGACCGAATGGATGCGAGCGCTGGGCTACGGCCAGGAGCGCGTGCGCGCCGAGCACGGGATGGTCTTCGCGGTGCGCTCGATGCAGATGGATTTCATCAAGCCGGCACGGCTGGATGACACCCTGCAGGTGAGCGCCCGCCTGGTCCAGCTGAAGAAGGCCAGCATGGTCTTCGACCAGCAGATCCTGCGCGACGGCGAACTGCTGCTGTCGGCGCAGGTCCGCATCGCCGCACTGGAAGCGGCCAGTTTCCGCCCGCGTGGCATGGACGAGGCCGTCCTTGCCGTGCTGCAACCCCACCTCCACCCCGAATCCGAACACTGAGGAACAACGGATGATCGCAACGCTCCTGGCCCTGCAGGCCACGGTCACCGAGGCACTGCCGGCCGACGTCAGCAACGCCGCGACACAGACCCTTGCCCAGGCCACCACCGGCGGCGGCATCAACTACCTCGAACTGATGGCCAAGGCCAGCCTGCCGGTGAAGATCATCGTGCTGCTGCTGCTGGTCGGCTCGTTCGTCAGCTGGGTGATCATTTTCCGCAAGGCCCGCGTGTTCAAGCAGGCCACCCGTGAAGCCGACGAGTTCGAGAACCGCTTCTGGTCCGGCGCCGACCTGGGCAAGCTGTACAGCTCGGCCACCGACCGCAGCCGCAACGTCGGCGGCCTGGAAGCGATCTTCGAAGCAGGCTTCCGCGAGTACACCCGCCTGCGCGACAAGCGCCGTCTGGATGGCCGCGCGCAGCTGGAAGGCGCACAGCGTGCCATGCGCACCACCTACACCCGCGAAGTGGACCAGCTCGAGCGCAACCTGGAACTGCTGGCCAACATCGGCTCGACCGCGCCGTACGTGGGTCTGGTCGGTACCGTGTTCGGCATCATGGTGACCATGCACGACATGATCAGCAGTGGCGCGCAGGCGGGCATCGCCGCCGTTGCGCCGGGCATCTCCGAAGCGCTGTTCGCCACCGCCATCGGTCTGTTCGTGGCGATCCCGGCGGTGTGGGCCTACAACCGCTTCACCACGCGCGTGGAGCGCATGTCGGTGCGGTTCGAGACCTTCGCCGAAGAGTTCAGCTCCATCCTGCAGCGCCAGAGCGCTGGCGACGAGTAAGCGCCTGACCCGGGAGTCCAAGCCATGTCCGCTGCCATCGGTCGCCGCAAGCGCCGCAAGCTGAAATCGGAAATCAACGTCGTTCCCTACATCGACGTCATGCTGGTGCTGCTGATCATCTTCATGGTCACCGCGCCGCTGCTCACCCTGAGCTTCGACGTCGACCTGCCGCAGTCCAACGCCAAGGCGCTGGAGAGCAAGCAGGACCCGGTGATCGTCTCGGTGCGCCAGGACGGCCAGCTCAGCCTGAAGCTGGCTGACGCCAAGGAACCGACCGCCGTGTCGGCCGAGGAACTGGAAGGCCGCCTGGCCGGCATTGCCGCCCAGGACAAGGGCGTGCGCGTGATCGTTGCCGCCGACCGCGCCGTGGCCTATGAAAAGGTCATCGCCGCGATGGATGTGATCAAGCGCGCCAAGGTAGACAAGGTAGGCCTGGCCACCGATGCACGCTGACGCCCTGCCACCTTCGCATCAGCGCGAACCCGGCTGGGGCCTGCCCTTGGCGCTGGCGTTGCTGGTGCACCTGCTGGTCGCGCTGGTCTTCATCGTGGCCTGGTTCTGGTCGCCCGAGCGCAACACCGATGCCGCTGCCGGCGACCCGTCGGTCGAGGCCAGCCTTGCGCTGTCCGCGTCCGAGGCGTCCGCCGCGCGTCAGGCCCTGCGCCAGTCGGAAAAGCTGGAAGACCTGCCGCCACCGGTCGCCGAGCCGATTCCGGTGCCCGAAGACACCATCCCGCCACCGCAGCCGATTCCCGAGCCGCGCCCGCAGGACGCCCCCACGCCGCAGCAGCAACAGGCGCAGGAGCGTGTCGCACAGCCGGACACCAAGGACCAGGAAGCGGTGAGCGCGCTGGCCATCTCGCAGGAGAAGGCCAAGCAGGAACAGGAAGCCAAGCGCCGCCAGGAGCAGATCGACCTGACCGAACGCAAGCGCCAGGAAGAAGCGGAGCAGAAGCTGCGCCTGGCCAAGCAGCAGGAAGCGGACGAAAAGAAGAAGCAGGCCGAGCAGGAGCGCGTGGCGGCTGACAAGGCCGAGGCCGAGAAGCAGAAGAAGATCGCCGAGATCCGCGCCCGCCGCGAGCAGGCCGAGAAGGAAGCCAAGCTGGCCGAGCAGAAGCTGCGCCAGGTCGCCGCCGCACGCAATGCCGCCGGTAGTGCGGCCGCCGGTGCCAGCGGTGCGTCCCAGCCGGCTGCGGGTGGCGGTGGCAACAGCGATGATCTTTCGGCCAAGTACGCGGCCGCGATCCAGGCCAAGGTGCTGTCGCAGTGGGTACGCCCGGATACGGTGCCGCTGGGCCAGCGCTGCACCATCACCATCACCCAGATTCCGGGGGGCACGGTGATGCAGGCCAAGGTCAGCCCGAACTGCCCGTACGACGAGGCCGGCAGGCGTTCGATCGAGGCCGCCGTGCTCAATGCGCAGCCGCTGCCGTACCGCGGGTTCGAGTCGGTGTTCGCGCGCACGCTCAACTTCACCTTTACCGCCCAGGATCGCTGAGGCGGGCAGGGCAGGGTGGCCAGGGAGCCACCCGCGCCCATGGATGTCGCGCTTGCCTCTGGCAGGCCCGGTTTCGACCGGGCAGGCTGAGCCTGCTGTCGAACGCTGCCCGGCCGGGTGGCGTGATCGGGGCAGGCGGGTGCGATGTTAGCCACGACGTTAACGGTGCGTGAGAGGACGGGCTGGAACTGACCCGGAATTCACGTACCCTTGGTTCATGATTGCGAAGCGGTTCACTCCCGCTTTGCTATCCCTCGTTCCGGTTTCCCCCTATTGAGCGCTCCATGAAAAAGATGCCTCGCTGGCTTGCCGTGTTTGCGGCCCTGTTGCTGCCCTTCGCTGCCGTTGCGCAGCAGAGGGGACTGGATATCGACATCATCGGTGGCAATGCCTCCGCGTTGCCGATCACCATCGTGCCGATGCCCTACCAGGGTTCGGCCGCCGCACCGCAGACCGACGTCGCTGGCGTGGTCCGCGCCGACCTCGAGCGTTCGGGGCAGTTCCGCACGCTGCCGGAAGCACAGATCGTCGAAAAGCCGGTCCGTGGCGGCGACATCCAGTTCGCCACCTGGCGCGCGCTGAAGCAGAACTACATCGTGGTCGGCCGCGTGCTCGACGCCGGTGCCGGTGCCTACCGCGTCGAGTACGAACTGTTCGACGTGCCCAAGGGTGAGCGCCTGCTGGGCCTGGCGATGACCGCCCGTGGCAACGCCATGCGTGACGTCGCCCACCAGATGGCCGACGCCATCTACGAGAAGATCACCGGCATCCGTGGCGCCTTCTGGACCCGCATCGCCTACGTGACCGCCAGCGGCAAGGGCGACGCCATGCGCTACGCGCTGATGGTGGCCGACTCCGACGGCTTCAATCCGCAGACCATCGTGCGCTCGGCCGAGCCGCTGCTGTCGCCGTCGTGGAGCCCGGATGGCAGCAAGCTGGCCTATGTCAGCTTCGAGCGTGGCAACTCGGCGATCTACATCCAGAACATCGGCACCGGCGCGCGTGAGCTGGTCACCAGCTTCCGTGGCATCAACAGCGCCCCGGCGTTCTCGCCGGACGGCCGCAAGCTGGCCCTGACCCTGTCGCGTTCGGGCAACCCGGAAATCTACGTGATGGACCTGGGCAGCAAGCAGCTGACCCAGCTGACCAACCACTTCGCCATCGATACCGAG
Source organism: Stenotrophomonas sp. GD03794 (assembly GCF_029842145.1). Taxonomy (NCBI): domain Bacteria; kingdom Pseudomonadati; phylum Pseudomonadota; class Gammaproteobacteria; order Lysobacterales; family Lysobacteraceae; genus Stenotrophomonas; species Stenotrophomonas sp. GD03794. Next base: position 34,447 of record NZ_JAOCFV010000044.1, on the reverse strand, counting down.
CCGACCTGGGCGCCGGACGGCAGCGCGGTGTACTTCACCTCCGACCGCGGCGGCCGTCCGCAGGTCTACAAGGTCGGTGCGGGCGGCGGCAGTGCCGAACGCGTGACCTTCCAGGGCAACTACAACGCCAAGCCCTCGGTGTCCTACGATGGCAAGAAGATCGCCGTCGCCCAGGGCTCGGGCAACAGCTACAAGATCGCGATGATGGACAGCTCGCTGGGGTCGCCTCGCTGGAGCACGCTGTCCCCGGGTTCGCTGGATGAATCTCCGAGCTTTGCGCCCAACGCAAGCATGGTGTTGTACGCCGCCCGCGAGGGTGGCCGTGGTGTCCTGTACGCCGTTTCTGCCGATGCGCGCGTGCGCCAGCGGTTGGTTCTGGCTGACGGAGATGTGCGCGAACCGGCATGGTCCCCATACCGTACCCAGCGCTAAAAGAGTGTTAATATTTTCGCTGTCTTGAACCCCTCATCGGCCTAGGAGCCACAAAGGTATCGCCATGAACAAGTCCACCCGCGTTCTGCTTGTTTCCCTGCTGTCTGTGGCCGTCCTGGCCGGTTGCTCGAAGAAGGTGAAGGAAGAGCCGGCAGCCCCGGTCGACACCGGCACCTCGACCACCACCCCGACCGCTCCGTCGACCTCCGGCCTGTACGGCCCGGGCGACCTGGACACCGACGCTTGCCTGCGCCAGCGCGTTGTCTACTTCGACCTGGACAAGGAAGACGTGAAGCCGGAATTCCAGGCCATCATGGCGTGCCACGCCAAGTACCTGCGTGACCGTCCGTCCTCGCGCATCACCCTGCAGGGCCACACCGACGAGCGCGGTTCGCGCGCGTACAACCAGGCCCTGGGCGAGCGTCGTGGCAACGGCGTCAACTCGGCCCTGCAGGCCAACGGTGGCTCGGCTTCGCAGCTGACCGTCGTGTCCTACGGTGAAGAGCGTCCGGTCTGCACCGAGTCGAACGAGTCCTGCTGGTCGCAGAACCGTCGCGTCGAAATCGTCTACACCGCGCAGTAATCCATGCGCATTGGCATCAAACTGATGCTGGTCGTTGCGGCAGCCCTCGTGGCTGCCGCACCGGCGCATGCACAGCGACAGAGCCTGGCTGACCGCGTCGGCGCGCTCGAGCAGCAGATGTACAACAACAGTGCCAACCAGGACCTGTTGAACCAGATCAATCAGCTGCGGCAGCAGGTCACCAGCCTGCAGGCCTCGATCGAGCAGTTGCAGCACGACAACGCCCAGCTCAAGCAGTCCGCCCAGGACCAGTACCTGGATCTGGACAGCCGCCTGAACCGGTTGGAAGGGGGCAATGCCGCCCCGGCCCTGCCGCCCGTTCCGGCGAGCGCGCCGAAGGCCGCCCCGGCCCCGGCAAAACCCGCAGCGGCGGCCACTTCCGAGCGGCCGCCTTCCGTCCATGGGGATGCCGGCAGCCTTGCCGCCACCGGCGACGAGCGCACTTCCTACAACGTCGCCTTCGATTCGCTGAAGGCCGGCAAGTACGATGATTCGGCGCAGCTGTTCCTGAGCTTCCTGCAGCTGTACCCGAACGGCGTCTATGCGCCGAACGCGCTGTACTGGCTGGGCGAGAGCTATTACGCCACCCGCAATTTCCCGATGGCCGAGACCCAGTTCCGTGAACTGCTCTCGCGCTATCCGACCCACGACAAGGCCGCTGGCGGCCTGCTCAAGGTCGGCCTCTCGCAGTACGGCGAGGGCAAGGTCGACCAGGCCCAGCAGACGCTGGAGACCGTCGTGGCACAGTACCCCGGCTCGGACGCCGCGCGTACCGCGCAGGACCGCCTGCAGTCGATCCGTCTCGGCAAGCAGATCCGCTGATCCGCTGACCGGGCGTACAATATGTGTCCTGTAGAGCCGAGCCCACGCTCGGCTGCTTTCGTTTCCGGTTCGGCAAACCCGCCCGGATCCGGCAGCGCCGGGCCATGCCCGGCGGCTCGCATTACCGGCTGGGCCACACCCGACCGGCCGCTGTTGTAGAGCCGAGCCATGCTCGGCTGCTTTCGTTACCGGCCACGGTAGCCCACCCGCCACGTGTCCCACCAAGAAGTCCCCGCCATGACCGCCGTTACCCCGTCCAGCGCCGCCGCCACGCCCAGCGAGATCGTGCAGTCGCCGCTGCCACGCCTGAAGATCACCGAGATCTTCACCTCGCTGCAGGGCGAAGCCGATACCGCCGGCTGGCCGACCGTGTTCGTGCGCCTGACCGGCTGCCCGCTGCGTTGCCAGTACTGCGACACCGCCTATGCCTTCCACGGCGGCACCTGGTGGGACATCGACGACATCGTGACGGAGGTGCTGGCCCAGGGCGTGCGCCACGTCTGCGTGACCGGTGGCGAGCCGCTGGCACAGAAGCGCTGCCTGGTACTGCTGCAGAAGCTGTGCGACGCCGGCATGGACGTCTCGCTGGAAACCTCCGGCGCGCTGGACGTCAGCGCCGTGGACCCCCGGGTATCGCGCGTGGTCGACATCAAGACCCCGGGTTCGGCCGAAGTGGCGCGCAACCGCTGGGAAAACCTGCCGCTGCTGACCGCGCGCGACCAGATCAAGTTCGTCATCTGCAACCGCGAGGATTACGACTGGGCCAAGGCGATGGTGGCCGAGCACGATCTGGTGAAGCGTTGCACCGTGTTCTTCTCGCCGAGCAAGGGGGAGATCACCGCGCGCCAGCTGGCCGACTGGATCGTCGAAGACCGGCTGCCGGTGCGCTTCCAGATGCAGTTGCATAAAATCCTGTGGAACGACGAGCCGGGCCGATGAGCCCAGGCAGCGTTCCCTGATGTAGCTCCGGCGCGGGACAGCGTGCTGGCTTTCCCCTCCCAACCGGATGTTTTACCCATGAAGAAGGCAGTCGTGCTTCTCTCCGGCGGCATGGATTCAGCCGCCGTCATCGCCATGGCCCAGGAACAGGGCTTCGCCGTGCATGCCCTGAGCGTGCGCTACGGCCAGCGCCATACCTCCGAACTGGATGCCGCCGCCCGCGTGGCCAAGGCCCAGGGCGTGGTCGCGCACAAGACCGTGGACGTGGACCTGCGCAGCATTGGTGGCTCGGCGCTGACCGACGATATCGACGTGCCCGAGGCCGGCGGTGCCGGCATCCCGGTCACCTACGTACCGGCGCGCAACACCATCATGTTGTCGCTGGCGCTGGGCTGGGCCGAAGTGCTTGGCGCCAACGACATCTTCTGCGGCGTCAACGCCGTGGACTACTCCGGCTACCCGGACTGCCGCCCAGAGTTCGTGGCCGCGTTCCAGGCACTGGCCAACCTGGCTACCAAGTCGGGCGTGGAAGGTGCGGGCATCAAGGTGCACGCGCCGCTGCAGTTCCTCAGCAAGGGCCAGATCGTCAGCGAAGGCGTGCGTCTGGGCGTGGACTTCGGCCTGACCGTGTCCTGCTACAACGCCGACGCCAACGGCGCCGCCTGTGGCCACTGCGATGCCTGCCGCCTGCGCGCGCAGGGCTTTGCCGAAGCCGGCGTGGCCGACCCGACGCTGTACGCCTGACCGCGTCTGGTAGAGCCGGCCGCTGGCCGGCTTCCCTGATGGGGGTGAATTCCAAGATGGTGGGTGCGAACTGCTCCTCGGTGGGTGCGAACCTTGGTTCGCACTCCCTGACCCGCCGGGCAGGTCTGACTATGGTGGGTGCCAACCTTGGTTGGCACTGTCTGCCAGGCAAGGCCCGGCGTTATCTCTGCCGCAACCACCCCGACGCGTCAATAAACGCCCGCACCGCCCCCGGGTCGGCATAGTCCAGCTCGATCATCCGCGCGATCGCCGCCTTCTCATCAGCCTGCTGTCGCATGTACTCCTGCGCGATGCGATACCCGGCGTAATAGCCCACATCACTCACCCCGAACGGATTGCGGGCGCTGTTGTACAGCCAGTTGTCCAGGTCATCGCCATCCATCTCAGCGATGAAGCGCGTGCGGATTTCCGCCTCGTGTGTTGCACCGTAGTCGTAGAAGGGCAGTGCCGGCCGGCGCCCACTGATGCGCTCCGCCACATACTCGGCCACGCCTTCGCGCACCGCATATTGGGCCAGGTTGCCGGTGGTCTCGTGCTGCTGGGTATGCACGTACTCGTGCAGGTTGTTCTGCGCGTTGTTCGCCCCCGGGCGGCTGTCGTAGAAGATCCGCAGGCGGCTGCGCATCGGCTCCGGCAGCTCGCTCACGTCCACGCGCTCATCGCCCAGCGCCATCTCCGCGCCGATCAGCACCTTGTCACCCAGCGTGGTGCCGCCGGTGCGCAGCACGCCCACCGCGTAGGTGATGGTGGCGGGGCGAAGGGCCGGGTAAAGCTCCCGGAACGCGGCCAGGTCCCGTTCCAGCGTGGCGCTGGCCTGCTGCGCGTTGGCGGTCAAGGGACGCACCGAGGCCCAGAAGTGCGGCCACGCTTGGATGGCCTCGGCGTACTCGCGGGCGGTGTAGTGGCGCACCTGCATCAGTGCATGCAGGCCAGGGCTGCCCGGATCGATGTAGCGCTGCTGGACGAGTGCCACCTGGCGTTCGACGTCGGGCTCGGCGCGCACCGCGTCATAGGTGGCCCAGAAGCGGCCGATATCATCGGTGACGACCTGGGAAGGGGCGGCCGGTACCGAACATGGCAGCAACAAGGCAGCAATCAGGCTGACGATCAGACGCATCCATGGCTCCGGGGAAGGATCACAGATGGGATGCGACGGCGGCCCGGAAGGTTTAAGCGGGCTCACCAGATCGGGTAGTGCCGGCCGCTGGCCGGCACCTTCGGCACACCCGGGCTTCGCGCTGCCCGCCAAAGTAGGGTAGAATGCCCACCCCGCCGAAAGGCTGGGGCAGTGCAATGGGCCGTTAGCTCAGTCGGTAGAGCAGAAGACTTTTAATCTTTTGGTCGAAGGTTCGAATCCTTCACGGCCCACAAGTAAAATCAACGACTTAAAGCGCCTCAGTGGCGCTTTTTTCGTCAGTTCCGTAATTGGCTCCAGAAATTGTGGTCTGCGATCTGCGCCGCAACGACGCTCTCTAGTCAGTGTCAGAAGCCTTCAGCGGGCGCGGCAAGCGCTGCTGATCTGTACGGGAAGCGACTTATGCTTTTGATTTATAAGGATAATTTCATCTTCCCCGGTGCGTGTTATGCTCCATCGAACAAGGAACGTAGTCTGAGGGGGCGACCAATGAATGGATTGAAATGGCTGAACGTACGTGCCATTCCTTTTCCATAACGCGTGAGTTATATTGAATGTCCTGGACGATCAATGTAACGACCGATGCGAAGGAGTTCTTGGATGGACTCACTGCCGACGAAAAGGTGGAAGTGTTCGCAACTATCAAGCTGCTCAGGGAGGTGGGACCGACATTGCGTCGTCCCGCCTCAGGAACTCTGCGTGACAGTGATCTGTCCAACCTGAAAGAGCTCCGCATCCGATTTGAGCGTAAACAGTTCCGCATCATCTATGCGTTCGACTCTGAACAGAATGCAATTCTGCTCGTCGGTGGTGACAAGGTCCCACTTGGCGAGAAGCTCTGGTACCCCAAATACATTGCCAGGGCGAAAAAGCTCTACGCTGCGCATGAAGCAGAGATTGAGTTGAGGCGCCGACAAGCTACTCACAGTCCTCGTGGGAAGGTGGCCAAACGTGGAAAGAAGCAGGGGAAGTAAAATGGCAACGTTCAATTTTGAAGACATCCTGGCCGCTCAGCCGCTCGCTGTTCAGCGTTCAATTGACGCTCGTTTCCATGAGCTGGTATCTGCTTATCCGCTTGCTGACTTGCGCTGTGCCGCTGAGCTGACCCAGGGTGATGTGGCGACTCGGATGCAGATCAGTCAAGCCGCAGTGTCCAAGATGGAAGCTCGAGACGATATCTTGCTTTCTACCCTTTTCCGCTTCGTTGAAGCGATCGGCGGAAAGCCGCGCTTTTGTATCGAGCTAGCGGATCGTGAGTTCGAAGTCTGCCATTCCGAGCGTGACTCATCTTCTGCGTTCCATCTGCGAGCACATCCGCGCGGTGCTTTCACTCCCGACGATATCTATGCCAACACTATGCATAGAGCAAGGGCTGGACGAGCTGCGAAAGTTTTCGGCGCATTGAATGGCGCATGGACTCACGGGCCTGCAGCCTTGCGCTCAGGCTGGATGAGTGCCGAGTCTTCATCCTCGGTCGCGGAAAACGATGTCTGCTATGCGTCGACTCCGGAACTTGGTCTCGCTGCATGAGAACTAGCCCCTTACAGGTTGGAAAGGTCACTTACACGGATGTGAACATCCGTGCTACGCCTAATGTCGAAGCTGCAGCGATTGAGCGCGACTTGCCGATCGAGATCGACGCCGCTGTGTTCTACTCGGCCAATGGGCAGCATTTTGCTACCTTGACTGTGGCCCAGAAGGATGAGCAGTTCGCTTATACGATCGAGGTGTCTGCATTCGCTCCATTCACCATTGATGTCGTTGGTTGTGCCGAGGCTTACAAAAGCGCCTTTAATCCAGGCGTAGTCGGTGTAAACGTGGTTCGTGTGATCTATTCCTCAGTAAGGGACATGATCGCAGGCGTGACGGCACGCGCGCCGTGGGAGATCGCGTGCATGCCGACCATGATCATTGAGCCTCGGGACATCAGCCTGAACTATGAGCAGGACGGCAGAGAGGAGATCCTTCGGTCTCAGTTTGGAATGACGGACGAGAAGATTGATGAGCTGAATCAGGGTAGGTCAGCTCTGAAGGCTAGTGGCCAGAAGCCCGCTGCTCAGAAGTCAAAGCGTAGGACACCCTCAGTGCCTGCTCAGTCCAAATAGTTTCACTTGGTGGTTTGAACATGAAATAAGGGCGGCCTCTGGCCGCCCTTTGTGTTCTTGGTCTCTTACGGGGAAGCGAATATTCGGTGGGCTAGATATCTTTGATCGTGGAGGGTTTTACCCGGGGCACGCTCTTGTCGTAGACCTTCATCATCGCGTCCGTGACGCCCAGTGCATCCTGTCGTTCAGCGCGGTTGCCGGCCGTGTCGGTACCGCCCTTTCGCTTCAGGTCGTGCAGGCTGAAGCGTTCCTCGGCGCCGATGACCCCAGTGGCGATAGCGAGCTGAATGAAACGCTGCCAGGTGCTGTCCAAGCTGGTCTTCTGCAACGGCTCACCATGTTCTGCAAGGAACAGGTGGCGCTGGTCGGCCCGCATCTGCACCGGGAGGCTATGGCGCTCGATGATGGCTTCACGGCGCGCGATCGCGGCATCCCATGCCCGCCGTAGCCGCGGCGTCCATTCCACCAAGTTGTCACGGCTACGTTTCCGGCGATTGGTGTGCAGCCCCTCGGTCGTGCCTTGCGCTTCGGTCAACGTAAGCGTCTCAATGCCTCGCAGTCTGCAGAGGTAACCAAGCTCCATGATCATCCAAAGATAGGGCGGTACCGAACCCTCGGTCCTTGCCGTTCTCATAGAGCGCTCATGGGCAAACGCCAGCAACTTCGCATAGGCTGCATCCGTAGGTAGGCGTTGGCGCTTACGCTCCTTCGCTTGCTCCAGCCCCTGTGCGGGATTGTGATCAACGATGCCCCGATTGAGCGCCCAACGGAACACCAGGCGCGAATAGCGCAGGACCTTGTTCGCCTTGGTGGGCGTGCCTGCCGATTCGATCTTGTCGACCAGGCGCTGGAAATTGTGGTTGCGCAGCTTTGCCACTTGGAGTTTGCCGAATGGCACGCCAAGGATGGTGGGATAGTTGATCAGCACGTTCCGCGCTGCCTCGTAGTCGTCACGGGTGCCTGCGGCCAGGCCCTTGAATTTGGCGCTGTCGTGATACTGGGCGCATACCCATTCCACGGTCCCGGTGCTCTCGCCCATCTCTATGATGCTGTGCAGCTCGGAAAGCTTGGCCTCGGGGCCCGCGACCGTTCTGCGAGCCTTTCGAGGACCGTCGATGCCCGTTGCGGCTTCGAAGATGTACCAGCGGCCACGGCCCGTCGCATCCCAGTACACGCCCTTTGGGATCTTCGCCTGGTCGATGTGTGGCGGGATGGAAGGATTGTGTTTTCGCGGGCGTGGTGCCATCAGAATAGGTCAGTCCCATATGTGTCGTTGGACGCTTGCTGCAGTCCGAGCGCAGCGTTCATGGCTGCGGCGGTCGTCCAGATGCCGCCTTTGCCGTCGTACTTGTAGCGAATCCCTTGCCCGCGAGCCCACGCCTCTACCGTGGATAGGCGTGGGCGCTCACCAGGCCGGCAAAGTTCTTGTAGATCTTGGAACTGGAGAACCTCTCCAATCATGCGAACAGGTCCAGTTGGGCCGGCGGTGCCGGCGGAGGGGCAGCGGCGGCCAAGGGGGCAGGCCTTACGCGGATCAGGCACTCTCCCTCACCACGCATCTGCCACGGGCGGCCGGCGATGGGCACAAGGTCGTGGCAGCCACCACCACCGCCCACGCGGTCCTTGATCTTCACCTGGTAGTAGTCCCTGCCGCCGAACTGCGTGTGGTGTCCAGGGTGCGGCCGCACGGAGACGACAGTGAAAACGGGGATCAGAAGGTGCCACTCGCTGGCCCGAACTTCATCTTCGTAGTGCCACGAGCCATCCAGATCGCGGTCCATCGAGAGAACTTGGTCGCCCACCGCGAAAGGCTCCAGGCTATCGACATCGCCGTGCGCAGACTTGTGGACCGGCGGGAAGAAGTCGCGGATGGCAAAGAAAAGCCCGCGGCCGTTAGCGTCAGTGAACTCGGCAATGGGGAAGTAGGCAACGGCGATGCCGCCGTCCCGCACCAGGTAGAAGGCAGTACCGCACGAGGTCGGCCCGGCCGTATCGTGCTTCCGCAGCGACTGACGCGACCAGCCGCTTTCCAGCAGGTCGAGGACGACACGCTCTGCGAGATCCATTCCGATCTCACGGTGCATCACGCGCTCGCGCTGTGCCTCAGCCATGAGCGCACCTCTGCCAGCACCAGCACCAGCGCAGCCCTGTGAGGCATGCGCGGCTGATCGCCCACAGGGTGGCGATGCCGGCCAGGAACCCGGCCAGGGCGAACACGTGGACCATTGCAGCGGTGAGCAGCTGGTCAGCCATGGGCCGCGCTCCGATCAGGGCGAGGGCGGTACATGAGAACGTCGTACTCAACGCCCTCGTGACTCCAGCCGCCCAGCGATTCGCCATCGGGGTAGCTCGCAATGTCTCCGTCCCGGAACTCGACATCGACAGGGCCGTGAGCGTCGTCCGGGATGCCGAGACCCGCGTGACGCTTCCAGCGCTGGCGGCTCATTTGCCCACCGCCTGGCTGAGCGGAGCCAGCAGCTACACAAACGTGATCCACGGATGTGCCTCATGCGCTTGGGCGCCCTTGCAGCCGTCATCGTGCGGGAACGGGTAGCGTGCGTAGCTGGTCAGCTGTGGCCGCTGGCAGATCCGGCAGCGCATGTAGTCGCCATCGAGTTCCCATCGCATCGAGAACGAGCAGAGCTTTGCGTTCGCCTCGGCGATGGCCTCGCTGTGGATGATCTGCGGCTCAGCCATTGCCCACCGCCTGGCTGTCGATGAAGTTGTGCAGCCGGTGGCGCTCGTCAATCAGCTTGTACGCACAGCACTGCGAGTGATGCAGGCCATAGTCCGTGAGCAGCGGGAACGCGGCCTTGATCGCCGCGCCCAGGTCCACGGCCTGCGCGGGCGGTCCCAGCCACACTGGAACATTGCTTTTCCCGTTCGGCTTGCGACGCAACACGCCAACAGGGTCGATCAGACCTTCGGTCAGGTGGGCGAGAACGTCAGGGTCGAAGTAGCCCACAGGCTCCGCCTGCGTGCGCGGCGTGGCGTAGACCTCGCCCGATCCGTCTTCATCGGTGATTGCCCGGTCGGACACCATCAGCACGTCGCCCGCGTCCAGGTCGGCAATCCCGCCCTCCGTGAGCCAGTCGATGTGACGCTCGCCATCGGCATCGCGCCGGACGGTAGCCACCGCCTCGACCGTGATCGGCTCCCCCACCGGCTGGCGGGCGGCGAGGGCTGCTTGGAATGCCTCCCACATTCTTTCGGTGTCGTAGCTGCAATAACGCTGGAGACCGCCCTCCCATTGTTGGATTGACCATCCACGGAATGTTGCCCAAGTTTCGAACTGCTCCCGCGCATCCTCCTGACCACCCGGGGAGGGCTGGGCGGAGAGGGCGGCGCGTGCGTAGTCCCACATCTGCGAGGCTGTGTAGGCGTTGTTCTGCAAGCCGGTCTTGCTAACCGGGTAATTCGGGTACGGCAGCGGCGGCAGCTGATCCCCCAGCCTCACCCTCCCGCCGGGCTGCGCGTCCGCCAGGGTAGGGGCGGCGGTCGGGCAGTTCATTGCAGCGATTGCCAGCGGCCGCACGAACCAGGCAGCGAGGCCGTCCTCGGTCTCGCCCAGCCACACGAGACGCCAGTCCTCGCCGGGTTCCTTTGGGTTCCAGTCGTGCAGCTCCTGTGCGGTGCTGTAGACACCAGATCCGATGCCCTCTTCGGAAAACTCGCCCTCGACTACGACCAGGTCGAAGCCCTGCGCGAGGAAGAGCGGCCGCAGCGATACCTCTTGCCCGTCAGCCCACATCGGCACGTCGGGATGGCACAGGATCTCGCCGTCGGCATTGCGCGCTGGGAGACGACTCGGGTGGTACAGACCGCGCCACGGGTCGGCCGGATCGACCACGGTGCGGGTCTGATTCCTGACCAGCTCCAGCAGCTCGGTCGCCTGCGCCAGCCGGGCCCGGGTGGTATCGCAAAGCGGCGTGTCGCCGTCTTGCATGCTGCTGCGCAGAGTCGACACATAGGCGGTTGCGGCGGCTTCGAACACGCGCAGATCCTGCAAGCGCGGCAGGCGGTGGTGCAGATCCCGCAGCGCGGTCTGGGCCTGGGCGAGCGTGATCGCCTTCGCCTGGTTCGGCAGCCACACGGCCTCGACCGCGATCGCACTGATCGTTTCGAATGCGTCGCGCAGGACGGGGCAGTTCGTGGGGAGAGTGGTGAGTTTCTCGGTCATCGGCGTGCCTGATCGAATTGGGTGAAGGTGTTGACGAAGGCGCCGGCGAGCGGTGCATTGCAGACGGCATGCGCTTCGTCGGGAGGGCGACAGGGAAACGGTGGCGTGCGGCGGTACCGGCAGTTGGGGTCGTTGGCGTACTTGCCGTCCTTAAGCCGAATTACCTGGTACTCGGGGAACGCCTCATCAGGCAGCGCCTGACGTGCCTCCTGCATCAGCGCGACAAAGCGCGCCTGCCACTCGACCGGCATCGACTGCAGGGTGCGTCGCGGCACTACGTGGTAGGCGGCGCGGCTGACGCCGAATGCATGCCATGCCGGGCCGTCGGAATAGCTACTGCCGGGCCTGCCGGGCTCCGTTACGGCAGCTGCGTGCGGTTCGTTTCTCATGGTTGCCTCAGTCGATTTCATGGGCTGCCACGCGCTCCGCATAGCTGCCGTGGTTGGCGGCGTGACGGCTCATCAGCGGGCGAAGTGGGGTGTGCCCAAGCACCTCGATGTGCCCGCCCGCTGCGAGGAATGCGTCCAGGTCGTCGGCCAGCTGCTGCCGGTCCAGTTCCCGGTGTCGGATCGTGGTCGCCGCGTCACTGACGCCTGTAAGCGGACCTGGCGCGCAGGCCGGTCGCACCCGGGCAGGTGCCGCGCGCAGCGGGGCGATTGCATGTTGCGTGTGGCTGGATAGGCGCCAGATCCCGCGCACGCCCGAGCGGTGGCATATGGCCTGACCGCTGCGCGCCAACCCCTTCAGCGTGTAGCCGATAGCCTGGTGCGTGCAGTTGATGCGGCCAGCGGTCTTGATCTGCTCGACCGTGGCGCCCTGCGGGAACATGGCGAGGACGTTGCGCACTTCGGCGGCACGGCCGGTCTGCTGCGGGCGGGCGCTCATGCTCGGGACTCCGCGATCAGTTCGCGCATCGCCCAGCCGTGATGCATCACTTTGGACGAGCTGTCGGCGACGGCATCGGGGTTCTCGGTCAGTACCAGTGTGTTATCCAGCGGGTAGCTGCTGTGCCCATCCCAGTCCTCAATCACGGCCTGCAGGCCGAAGTGTTCGCGCAGCTCCTGCGCGTTGGCGTTTTTGCCGCACAGATGCGGCCCGTAGATCACAACAGAACGGCTCATGCGGGGATTCCTCGCGTGCGGCGCGTAGCGCGGTTGATGGGGGAGATCGACCGAACACGCACGCCCTGGCGGTCGAGCCAGCGGTGCGCGGCCTGTGCGGCCAGTCGGTTGAGGGAAAACGTGACGCCGCCGAGGGTGAGCGAGTGGTGCGATATCCCCACGTTCCGGCTGGCGCTGGCGGCGACCTTCAGGAGCGACTCGCGCGGCGCGGCGGCGTAGAGGCCCGCCCACACCCAGCCTTGGCACACCATCAGCACGAGCGACTCGCCCTGGTGGCCTGTGGCGAACGGCTGCTCGACGGGCAGTGTTGGCTGCGCGCTCATGCCGTGAGCGCCAGGTCGCGTGCCTTGGCGATCTCGGCCTCTGCGGCAGCGAGGCCGAGATCGGTCAGGGTCGCCTTGCGCGGCAGCTGCGGGTCGTCGTACCGGATCAGCACACGCTCATCCAGCCAGTTCATGACGCGGCGCGTAAACAGCTTCTCGGGTCGGTTGCTGGGCGCAAACCCGTTGGCGGTACGGTGGAGTGTGTGATCCGAAGCGCCATGCGCTGCGAGCAACGCGGCTTTTTCCTTCGGCTTCAGTGGAGCGGCCATGGGCAGTTCTCCTGGTCAGGCAGCGATGGGCGTGGAAGAAGAAGCGGCAGCGATCTCGGCCAGGACCTCGCCGCGATGTCGGGCGAGCAGGGAGATCGGGATGCGCAGGTGAGCAAGGCTCGGATCGGTCCAGCGCAGCTCGGCCAACGCGGCCTTTTCCATCGGTACCGGCCGGGTGGCGAGGCCACACCGATGGCACTCGATGTGCAGCAGCGGCGGGCAGGGGGTGCCGAGGCGATGGCCTGTCGGGGCGCCTTCGGTCACGACGATTTGCGGTCGATGACCGGGCCAGCACAGCGGCACTGAGTCGGGGAGCGGGCGAGCTATCTGGCGCATGGTCAGCCCCTCACCGAGGTGCTGAGCGCCCAGCGCGCCTTGGCCGCATCACGGTCGGCGTGCGCCTGGTGGATCTCGGCGATGCGCAGCGGCACGACAACCGCGGCCAACAGCGCGACGGCTGCCCAGGCGAGTCGGAGGCGCCGGCTCATGCGGCACCACCTTTGGCGCGGGCGAGGGCAGCGGCGAATGCCAGCATCGAGGCTTCGCATTCGCGGTGCGCGTTGATCTGTGCCTGCATGCCATTGGATTGACCAAGCGCACGGAATGCTGCGGTCAGGCGGTCACCCTTAGCGATCAGCTCGGCGACTGCGGCGCGGGTCGTGCGCGCCACTTCGACGGTCGCCGCGCAGGAGGTGACGGCCTCACCAGCAGCCAGCCGTTCAGCAGACAGCATCATGGCATCCATCACCGCCAGCACATCGACGGAGGCGCTCATACCTCGATAGGTCTCGCGGCAGCGGTCGATTGAGTCGCCACAGCAGTGGCAGCGAACCTCGTTGGGTTGAAAGTCGACAGGGGCGCTCATGCCCGCACCTCGGCCGACATGTCGCGCGAGCAGGCTTCCAGGCGGAGGCTGGCGACGCCCATGCGCCGGGACCGGCGCAGCTGGTTGCGGCTGTGTTCGCCCTTGCTGCGAACCCAGAGAGTCCGGGCGGTGCTGTGATCGCGTGCAGCCACTGCGCGCAGGGCCTTCACGGCCAACAGCGGCAGCAGGCACGGGCTTGGATCGGCGTAGCGGTGAGACATGGCGCGCTCCTGTTCGAAGGAGGGCGCCGGCGGGTCAAGTGCCGAGGGGGCGGCTGCTGCCGGTAAGGGGAGGGGCCGGCAGAGTGGCGACCCGCCGGTCGCCCGCCAGCTGCACAGCTGGCAGGGCGGACTCTACAAACAAACTTGCGCGCTCGTCAACAAGAAAACTTGCGTAACTGCGGTTGGAGCGAATTTTTGCCGGGCAGGAGGCTGTCCTTGCCGCAGCTGAATGCGCGCTCGAATGCTAACCTTCAGGCCTTCTATGGAGGGAGGGGAGCTGTATGGAAGTCTTCTTCAGCACACTGGGCGCTCTGGGCGTCTGGCTGGTTGCCTTAGCCGTGCTGGCATTGGTGGTTATGGGATTGCTCATGCCTTTTGCCGTGTTCGGCATCAAGCCGCTACTGCGGGTGCTTATCGAGGAGCAACGCAGGAACAATCGGCTGCTGGCTAGGCAGGGGTTGCGGGACCAGGGAATTGAGGCAGGGGACGTGGCAGGCGTGGCCACGTCCAAAGATGACCGTGAGCCACAGACGCTACAGGACTTCATCCGGGAACGTGGCGGGCATAGTCCGTAACTGTCCTCGTCAAGGGTTCGGCAGCACTTCAGCCATGTTCTTGATGAGCCCAGTCTGCTCAAGCGGGAAGCCCTCCATGATGGCTTCCCTTGCTTCTTCCATCTCGCAGAGCAACGCACCAAGCTCTTGCGCTGTAAGGTCGGTTAGGCGTTGCCTCAGAACCAGGTGCTGGTCGACTAGCCAGCTCAGCTGGAAGGCTTCACATAGCAGGCGAATCCTGCGGATGTACGCGAAGGCGATGGCGTCATTTGACGCTGTCGCGTGGCACTGTCGTGGGCACCTTACGTCGGGCGGCCGTGCCTGCTGCCGAACTTTGCTAGCGAGTGCCTGCGCGAGAGCTTCCAGTGCTGCTGCTTCCTTCATGATCAACCCCCTTTGAAATCTGGCGCTTCCGCAGGTGTGCGGTGAAGTCGACCACGTTGTCTGGCGTAACTGCCTTCTCCTGACGGGCGGCCAGGTAGTTGTGAGCCAAGATGACAATCGAGGCGTCACTCGCGTCTTCTGGATCGAATGAAGACCCGAGCGCAAGGCAGGCTAGGCGGACAAGTTGGTACGACGCGGCAAGCGTAGGGGCGTCGAGTTGCACTGGTTGAGATTGGGCAGAACGGGGTGCTGAGAGTGCACTGAGCGGCTCGCCCTTGTCCCAGGTCAGGAACTGCTCAACAGACATGCCGAACGCGCGCGCCAACTCCGGGATGTACCGGGGGCGGCGGGTTGGAGTGTCCAACAGTTGCTGGATGTGCTGGTACTTCACGTTGGGTGCGCCCGCTGCGCGGACACGGGCTGCAAGAGCCTCCACACCAAGCCCGTGGGCCTCCATCAGGCCTCGTGTGATTTCACCTATCAACATGCAAGCAATCTTGCACTGTTGATTCGCAAGAAAGATTGCGCTAATTTACCGCAAGAATTCTTGTGACCGGGCATTCCATGACCCCTCTGCAACGGGCTATTGCGATCTGTGGCACCCAAAGTGAGCTGGCTCGTCGGGTTACCGGCAAGCCCGCCACGGGCTACGTCTATCACTGGCGCAAGAATGGTGTGACCGAGGAGGTGGCGATCGCCATTGAGCGGGCGGTTGCTTCGGCGATGGCCGAGAACCAGGACGCAGCGCTGCGCGCCGATACCCTCGGAGGAAAGGTTACCGCCGAAGAACTGATCCCGGGTGTCCGCTGGGAGCGTGATGCTGACGGCGCAATCGTGGGCTATTTCAAAAGAGTCATCGGATCGGCGGGGGGCGCTAATGCCAGCCCGTGATCCTGCCCTAAGCATCGCCATAGCTCGCTTCGGTTGGGCTCGCGGGCACCAACACTACCGTCTGCGCTTCATTCGGCAGCAGCTCCGCAAGGGCGGGGTGGTTGTGATGCTGCTTGCGATTGCTTTCCTTCTGGTGATCGGAGTGCAGGGGCGCCCACAGGACCGCAACAACGCCGCCAGTCCCGGTGCGAACGTCGAAGGATCGAATGGCCTGAAAGCGCATGCGCCGAGGGAAGCTGATGATCTCTGGCATAGGCGGAATTCTGCGGGCGGCACTGGCCGGCATGGAACGATGAAATGCTCGGCATTTCAGGGGGAGGGCGCATGACCTGCCTCCGCTCTGACCTGTACTGGCGGGATGCGCTGCACAACGCAGTGGCACGCGCCCCTGGTGGTCTGCAGGATGCGGCAGCTCACATCAGCAAGCGCCGAGGCAAGTCGATATCGGCGGAGACGCTGCGGAAGAAGCTGCGAGGAATCGACGGTGAGTCGGTCTCTATGGAGATGGCTGAGATCCTGACCGATTACCTGCAGCAGTTCGTGGTGACGCTGGACATTGCCACCGACTGGGTGTGCTCGCTCGCAGGCCAGTACGACCTGATGGTCGACTACGTTCCCCCGCCGCCCGAGGGTGGCTGGCCAAACGAGCTGGTCGCGATCCAGACGAAGCTGCTGGAGCTACACAAGCTGACAGGCGCGCTGGCCGGTGCAGGTATCGACGCGCTGGCAGACCAGCGCTTAACCATCCCCGAGGCAGATCGAATCCAGGACCTGTCGCGCGACGTGCGCAGGCTCTGCTACCGGTTGGAGCGCAATGCCTGCCGTGCTGCTGGTCAGCAGGGGATGGAGGACTGACGTGGCAACCCACCACGCCCATCGATCCCGGTATCGACGGCGTGGCATAGCCAGCGCGTCTGCGCGGAAGGCGATGGAACTGGCGGCCCTGGCACTGACAGATGCGGTGCCCGGGTTGATTGGTGAAGAAGCATTGGCAGAGCGCGAGCGCATCCGCCAGCGACAAGAGCAGCAAGACAACCGGCAGCACAGCCTGCCTCTGGGGAACCCTGATGTACCACGCAAGCATTGATTCGGCCCCATCCCCCCGGGTGGCTCGTGAAAGGCCGCGTGCTGCCCGCGCTACTGAATCCGCCCTGGCATTGCGAGCCATTCGCGATACCAGCGATGGGTCCTCCCTGGCTTTGGCGGACGCGGGTAATCAGACGCGCATTTCCTGGGTAGATAGCGGCTCGGGAAACTACTGAATGTCTGAGAACTATGGGGATGTGCTGCAGCAGCTACAGTCCGCTGGCCTGCTGGTCACAGAACTGGACACCACCGGACGCATGGTCCGCTGCCGCGTCGAGGGCTCACGCGAGCGCCGCGGCTGGTACGCGCTGCATGAACTAAACACCTCGGCCGGCGAAGTGCTGG
The DNA here is from genome assembly GCF_029842145.1 of Stenotrophomonas sp. GD03794. Classification (NCBI taxonomy): domain Bacteria; kingdom Pseudomonadati; phylum Pseudomonadota; class Gammaproteobacteria; order Lysobacterales; family Lysobacteraceae; genus Stenotrophomonas; species Stenotrophomonas sp. GD03794. The sequence goes on along the minus strand of NZ_JAOCFV010000044.1, from coordinate 17,427 downwards.
TCGTCGGCACATACGGCGTCTGGCACGGCAACGAGAACGGCGCAACGAAGGTCGATCTGCGCAAGCGCGACAAGACCTTCTCCGATGAGCAGCGCGAAGCGCTGCGCAATCGGTTGGCCGAGGATCGTCGCCGGGCGGAGTCCGCCCGGCAGAGCCAAGCGAAGCGTGCGGCCGCGCGGGCATCGTCGGCCTGGGCGAAGGCGAATGCAGTCGGCGAGGCCGACTACCTGGTCAGCAAGGGCGTGCAGGGATTCGGCCTGCGCTATGGCACCACGGGCGCCGCTCTCGTGCCGCTGCTTGACGTCAATGGCCAGGTGCACGGCCTGCAGGTGTTGCGCAGCGCCAGGCTGGCTGCGGCAGGACGCAAGCCCGCGAAGGAGTACTGGCCGGCCGGGATGGTCAAGAAGGGCCACTTCCACCTGATCGGCGGAAGCCCGCAATGGATCCTGCTGGTGGCCGAGGGCTATGCCACTGCGGCCACGCTGCACATGGCGACGGGCTACCCCGTGGCCGTGGCGTTCGATGCTGGCAACATGCTGGCCGTCGCCTCGGCCCTGGCGAAGCGCTATCGCGGCATCAAGATGCTGCTATGTGCCGATGACGACGCGCTGCAGAAGTGCCGGCACTGCAAGAGCCGCCTGGTGCTGGCCGACCATCCACAGTTCTGCCCATCCTGCGCGCAGCCGCATGGCGCATCGAATGCCGGCTTGCTCGGTGCCGAGGCAGCAGCACTGGACGTGGGCGGAGCGGTGCTGCACCCGGTCTTTGCCGATGAGCCAGCCAGGCGTGAGCGCTTTATCGACAGCGGCCGCAAGGTCAGCGACTTCAACGATCTGCACGCCCAGGAAGGTCTGCATGTCGTTCGCGCCCAAGTCGAGGCCCGCCTCACGGAGCTGTCATGGCGGGTGCCTGCCGAAAAACGCGCGCCTTCCATCACCAGCGACGGTGGCGAGGGGAGTGATCGTCTTGCCCCGATCCACTCGCTGAACGAGCTGCTTGAGCGCTTCGCTCTGGTCTACGGGCAGGGTGGCACGGTGTTCGACCACAAAGAGCACATGCTGGTTGCCCTGGGCGACATGCGCGATGCATGCGTGCGCAAGGAACTGCACCGGGCGTGGATGGAGCATTCGGATCGGTCAATCGTGCGGGTGCGGGAAGTGGACTTCGACCCGTCATGCGAGAAGCCCGGGGTGACGTGCAACCTCTTTGCCGGTTGGCCGACGGTGCCGCAGGAGGGCAACTGCGACCGTCTGCTGCAGCTGCTCTGGCACATGTGCGGCAACGAGGCTAACCAGAAGGCGCTGTATGACTGGGTGGTCAAGTGGCTGGCCTACCCGCTGCAGCACCCTGGCGCCAAGATGAAATCGACCATCGTCATCCATGGTCCGCAGGGCACCGGCAAGAACATGTTCTTCGATGAGTACATGAAGCTCTACGGTGAGTACGGCCGGGTGCTTGACCAGGCGGCGCTGGAAGACAAGTTCAACGACTGGGCGAGCCGCAAGCTGTTCCTGCTGGCCGACGAAGTGGTTGCACGCACCGAGGTGTACCACCTGAAGAACAAGCTGAAGGCGCTGATCACGGGTGACCGCATCCGCATCAACCCGAAGAACATCCAAGCCTACGAGGAAGACAACCACGCGAACCTGGTGTTCCTCTCCAACGAGGCGATGCCTGTCGTGCTGGAGGAGGATGACCGGCGCCATGCGGTGATCTGGACGCCGGACAAGCTCAGTCAAGAGTTCTATACCGAGGTGCTAGCCGATATCCGCAATGGCGCCACGGCGGCGCTACACCACTATTTGCTGCAGGTGGATCTGACCGGCTTCACCAATGGCACCAACCCGCCGATGACCCAAGCGAAAGAGGAGCTGATTGGCCTGAGCCAGGATAGTCCGCAGCGGTTCTTGGATGAGCTTTACGGCGACGACATCCCCGGGCTCAAGCCCATGCCTGCGCTGTCGAAGGAGTGGTACGAGGTCTACAAGGCTTGGTGCGCGCGAGAGGGCCTACCGCGCCCAGCACCTTCGCCCAAGTTCATCAATGCGCTGGTGCGCAAGCGCCAGATCACCCATCCCGATCGGGCGCGCAAGCGCTACCAGATCGAGCAGAGCGTGAACGGACCTCACGGCTTCCTGATGCTCGGCAACTGCACCGTGCCCGACGGGAAGACAGAGGCTGCATGGCTGGGAGACCAGGTCGTGTCCTTCCGTCGCATGTTCTCCGACTACAAGGGGCGAGCGTGATCACTGTGCCCATCAATGTGCGGTGTGTGCGGGATGTGCGGGCCGATGTGCGGGCATTGAACTGCCGTAAATCTCTTGCAGCAGTAGGCGTGTGCGGGACGTGCGGGACTCGGCTTACATGGGCGGGCGCGGGCGCGAATGGGCGTCACGTCGTCGCACCACGATGCGCCTCGCGTGCGTGTACAGGTGGCCGCACATCCCGCACACGCCGCACACGGCTTGTGCCACAGACATTCAGCGGCTATCGCATCCCGCACACGCCGCCGCACAGCCCGCACATGCTCGCGCGCGCACATTTTTCTGCTTTAACGATCTTCGAAGGAAATGGAGTAGGGGGTAGCAATGGCTGAGGATGATGTGACGATCACTGGCAAAGAGCTCGCCTCCCTGATCGGCTGCAAGCCGTCCTACGTGGTCGAGCTAAGGAAGAAGGGTAGGGTGGTGGTGGGTGCTGGCGGAAAGGGATTCCTGAAGACCGCCTCCCTGGATCTCTACGCTCGCACCGCAGATCCGGTCTATGCCGGGGTAGCCCAGCGCCACGCAGATGAGCGTGGCAGCTCGCTGGTGGGGAGCGGGGAGGGTGCCAATGCCATCGACGCCGACGCCGAGGTCGACGACGATGAAGAGGACGGCGACGAGGACGATTCCAGGCCCTCACGGGCCGGCCGGCCGCAGACTCCGGATTCCGCGCGCAAAGCAAAGGCGCTGGCCGACAAGGCAGAGACCGACGCGCGCATGGCGCACATTACGCTGCAGAAAGAGCTGGGTTTGCTGCTCCCTCGCGCGGACGTAGAGGCCTTCCTTGCTGAGCACGCAACGACCTTCCGGGGGGCGATGGAGCGCTTGGCCGATACGCTGGCGCCGCAGCTGGCTGCAACGCTGGATGAGGCTGGGTGCCGGCGTCTGGTGTGGGATGAGGTGAGCCACGCACTGGAAGAACTGAGCCAGGGCTTCCGCACGTTGGCGGCAAAGGCAGCGGAGGCTGCGGAATGATGGAGGCACAGAGCTGTCTGGCGTCGGTGCTGGCGCGCTCGCTGCAGCCGCGGCGGCCCATGAGCGTGTCGCAGTGGTGCGATGAGCACATGCGCCTGTCCACCAAGAGCGGCAACAAGCCCGGGCGCTGGGTGACGGACCGCAACCCGCCACTGCGTGAGCCGATGGACAACATGTCCGCGCGTAGCCCGGTGCATGACCAGGTCTGCATGTTCCCGATCCAGTTCGGCAAGAGCCAGCTGGCGACCAACGCCATGGCTTACTGGATGGACTATGCGCCTGGCCCGATGATGTACGCGCTGCCGGGCGAGGTATCCATGAACAAGTGGATCGCCCAGAAGCTCAACCCGATGATCGAGGTGTGCGCGGCGGTCAAGAAGGCGCTGACCAGCACCGCCAGCCGCGACAGCGCCAACCAGCGCACGTTCAAGGACTTCGCTGGTGGCCAGCTGTTCGTGGAGCATATGGGCAGCCCGCAGCGCCTGAAGTCCTCGACGGTGAAGTACCTGCAGGTGGATGAAATCGACGAAGCTCCGCAGCAGCTCTCCACCGGCGACGATCCGGTGAAAATGCTGGACGGCCGCACATCGTCCTTCCCGACCACCTACAAGCGGCATTACATCAGCACCCCGGGCATCGCAGGACTCAGCCGGATTGCGAAGCTGTACGAAAAGAGCGATCAGCGCCGGTATCACGTGCCGTGCCCGCACTGCGGCCACTTCCAGGCGCTGCAGTGGAGCGGCCTGGTGTGGTCGCCCGACAAGAGCCACGCGTGGTATGCCTGCTGCGAATGTGGGGTCGCCATCGAGGAGCACTTCAAGACCGACATGATTGCGAACGGGCGCTGGGTGGCGGCCAACCCTGATTCGCCGATTCGCGGCTACACCATCAACTGCCTGTACTACCAGTTCGGCCTGGGGCCGCGCTGGTTGGACCTGGTAAAAGAGTGGCTGGAGGCGCAGGGTGATCCTGCCTCCCTCAAAACCTTCGTGAATGACCGGCTGGCCGAGACGTGGGAAGACCCTGCAATGCGGGCAGTCAAGCACAACGTCATTAAGGATCGTGCCGAGCCCTATGCGCTTCGCTCGGCTCCGCAAGGTGTGCTGGCTATCACCGTAGGAGTGGATACGCAGGACAGCCGCCTTGCTGTTCACGTCGTCGGCTGGGGACGAGGTATGACCGCCTGGACGCTGGACTATGTGGAACTGCAGGGCGATCCAGCCGAGGAGGCGGTGTGGGTAGCCCTGACCGATTTGCTCAACCGCGCAATCGAGCGCGAAGATGGCGCGCTGCTCCGGCCGATGGCAGTGGCCATCGACGCTGGTGGCCACCGCACCGAGGCCGTCAAAAACTACGTTCGTCAGCGGCGCATCACCCGTCCAATGTGCATCTTCGGTGCTGTACCCAACAACGCTCCCGTGCTGTCCAAGGGCAAGCTGGCTGACGTCACCTGGAAGGGCAAGACTGACAAGCGCGGCATCACCATCAACCACGTGGGGACCGTTGCAGCCAAGCACTACCTCTACAGCCGTCTGTCGGCCGACGCCGAGCGCAAGCCCGAGAATCGCATGGTCCACCTCAGTGACCAGCTGCCGGAGGAGTTCTTTCCGGGCCTGGTGTCGGAGGTCTACAACCCAGTCAAGAATCGCTTTGAGAAGAAGGTGACCCGAAACGAGCCGTTGGACACATGGGTGTATGCCTACGCGGCGACCCATCACCCAGAGGTTCGCATCAACCGCTTCACGCGTTCAGATTGGGACCTTCTGGAACAACGGCTGGCTGCGCCGCCAAGCGTGAGCGTTTCACGCGAAACGCCAGCTGCTGCGTCGGAGGCCGACGCTCCCACTGATTCCCGTGAAACACCGAGCGTGCCTCGCCGGCAACGGCCCGTGCAGCCTCGCGGCATGGGGAGGCAGTGGTGAGCAGGAACACAGTCCGAAACAAGGTGCGAATCAGTGAGCTGACGGAAGAGCTCGCGGTCGGCGCCGCGCTGCGCCTGCGATGTGACAGCGACGATATACGCAGCGTTGTGGAGGCCGTGGTGGCCTACCTTGTCGAAGAGTACCCAGCCCAGGATCTGTACATCCCCGCCAGCATGCAGAGCAGTGCCTACCCTGTAGATGCGATCCGGAAAGGGATGCAGGAACAGGAGTCGGTACGGTCGCTGTGTAGGAGGTTCAGGATCGACAGACGGACGCTGTACCGCTTGCTTGATGAGCCTTGCGCCAATGAGTAGGTGGTGCGGGTGAGTTCCCCGAGACTCACCCGCACTTGATCAGGAAACTGGCATCCATGATCTCGCGGATGCCTGACTGATGAGCTGGACCAAAGACGATGTGCAGAGGCTGAAGGCTGCCATCGCCAGCGGCCAGTTGTCCGTTCGGCATGGTGATCGTCAGATCACGTATCAGTCCGTCGAAGCAATGTTGACGGCATTGGACCGCATGGAAGCTGAGGTTGCCGCCACGACGGCTGGGCGACGGAAGTCGGCGACGCGCCGTTACCACTTCACGACGCTGAGGGGCTTCTGACATGGCGGCCTCGCTGCTGGACAGGGTCATCGGCGCCATTTCTCCGCAGGCAGCCCTGAAGCGTCACCGCGCCAGGGCGACGCTGGAGGCGGTACGTGCCTACGAGGGCGCCTCGCGCACTGATGGTTGGCGTGTTCGTAGGGCGGGGGCCAGCGCGAACACCGATCACCTGGCAGACGCCCGCGAGCTGCGCAACCGCGCTCGGGCACTGGTCCAGAACGTTCCGTACTGCGCGCGGTCCCTCCAGGTGCTGGTGAGCGCAACGATTGGGACTGGCATTACTCCCAAGGCCGAAGGGCCGAACGCTCCTGCGCTGGACACCCTGTGGGGCCGCTGGGCCGACGTGGCGGACGCGGATGGAAAGTCGGACATCTACGGCCTCATGGCTACTGCGTATCGCGCGATGGAGCAGGACGGTGAAAGCATGATTCGCCGCCGTACCAGGCGTCAGTCGGACGGTCTCGCGGTCCCGCTACAGCTTCAGGTGCTGGAGATCGACTGGCTGGACGGCAATAAGAACGGGTCTGCTTCGGGCGGTGGCCAGATCATCAACGGCATCGAGTACGACGCGATCGGTCGGATTCGCGGCTACTGGTTGTTCGGAGCGCATCCCGGTGAGGCCGTGCGCGGCTCTGTACGCTTGAGTAGTTCGTTGGTGCCGGCGTCCGACATCATCCACCTCTATAACCCCGTCCGGCCTGGGCAGGGGCGCGGCATTACGCGCTTCGCACCGGTGATCGCGCGAGTGCGCGACCTGATGCTGTACGAAGACGCCGAGCTGGCGCGGAAGAACCTGGAAGCCCGACTTGGCGTGATCGTCAGTGGCGACATCGATTCGATGTCCAACGCGGACGATGACGGCCCTTCCCAGCTCGGCTCAGATCGCGATCAAGTCACTGACCTGGGGCCACTGCCCAGCGGTGGCGTTACCCACATCACCGGCGCGACTGCCTTCCAGACTGTCGAGCCCAAGCCGGCAGGCGGCTACGTCGAATACTGCAAGTTCAACGCGCACATCATTACTGCTGGCATCGGTGTGCCGTACGAGTCGGCCACCGGTGATATGCGTGAGGTGAATTTCTCCAGTGCCCGCATCCGGCAGATGGAGTTCCGCCGTGACTGCGAGCAGATGCAGTGGCTGGTCCTGGTCCCTCAGATGTGTAAGCCAATCTGGCGCTGGTTTGATGAAGCTGCCGCGCTCGGTGGCGGTGTGCGTTCCACGGGAAGCACTGCCGACTGGAGCACCCCTCGCTGGGACTACGTCAACCCCAAGCAAGACATCGAATCAGAAATTGCAGCGATGGGTGCCGGTCTCAACTCGCCCAGCGAAGCGCTGCGCCGGCGTGGCTACGACCCGGAAGCGGTGTACGCCGAGATGGGCAAGGACTTCAAGCGGATGAAAGAGACCGGCGCCCTCGAGCTGATGACCTTCCTTCAATCCAGTGGCGCCCGGACCAGCCTGGTCGACGCCTCAACAACCAACGAGGAATGACCATGCCCCAGCCAGCCCAGGCTCCACAGCAGGACGGTACGACGCGCCTCATGCCACCCCAGTTGCGTGAGGCCGAATTGCAGCCAACCAGCTTCGATAGCGAGGCGCGCACGATCGAGCTCCAGTGGACCGCTGGTACTCGCGTGCGGCGCTACGACTGGTGGAACGACACCTACTACTGGGAGGAGCTGGTCGTTGATGAGGCGGCCTGCAACATGGAGCGCTTGTCGTCCGGTGCTGCGCCGGTCCTGGACAGCCATAACACCTGGGGCATCGGCTCTCAGATGGGTGTGGTGGATCGAGCCTGGCTCGCCAATGGCGAAGGCCATGCGCAGATTCGCTTTTCCGGCCGCGAGGAGCTGGCTGGCGTAATCGCCGATATCGGTGCCGGAATCATTCGCAACATCTCGGTTGGTTACACCGTTCAGCGCTATGAGATCGAGCGCGCCGTCAACCCCGGCGATTTGCCGATCTACCGCGCGGTGGAGTGGACGCCGAGCGAGATCAGCTTCGTCACTGTGCCGGCCGACCCGGCAGCAGGTACCCGCAGCAACCAACCCGCACAGGGGACCCCCTGTGTATTCACCCGTAGCGCATCGTCGCAGGAGCACACCATGCCTCAGCCCGCCGCCCGCGCCGCCGAACCGGCGGTCCAGCAGGAACCCATCAATAACGCCCCAGCTCCGGCAGCGCCGGCCGCAGCACCGGCACCGGAAGGTGATACGCGTGCAGCCGACATCGTGGAGCTGGCAACCCGCCATGGCCAGACCGAACATGCCGCTGGCTGGATTCGCGCTGGTCACTCGGTCGATCACGTGCGTGGCCTGATCTTGACCACGCTGGAGCAGCGCGATGCCGCTGCTGGCGGCAACATCAACCGTATCAGCGTCACCGAGGACGAGCAGGATCTGCAGCGCTCCGCTGTGACGCATGCGCTGCTGCACCGAGCCCAGGTGATCGATCCCGCAACCAAGCGGATCTTCGCGCTCACCGGTGACAATCCGGTGCGCGGCCTGACCCTGATGGACCTGGCCCGTCGTAGCCTGGAGCGTTGCGGTGTTCGCACCGATGGCATGGCGAAGCTGGAGCTGGTGGGCCGCGCTTTTACCCAGAGCGGCAGCGACTTCCCGGTGCTGCTGGAAAACACGATGCACAAGGCACTGCAGGCTGCCTACGCCGTCGCGCCGGACACCTGGTCCCGCTGGTGCGTCACTGGCACGGTCAGCGACTTCCGCGAGCACTCGCGCTACCGCGTCGGCAGCATTGGCAACCTCGACAAGCTGACCGATGCCGGCGAGTTCAAGAACAAGAAGATCCCGGACGGCGAGAAGGCAACCATCACCGCTGGCACCAAGGGCAACACCATCAACCTGACGCGTCAGGCGATCATCAACGACGACCTGGGTGCGTTCCTCGGCTTGGCGACCGCCTTCGGTCGTGCCGCAAAGCGGACCATTGAGGCCGACGCGTATGCGTTCCTCGCCAGCAATCCGAAGCTGGATTCCAACAAGACGCTGTTCCACGCCGACCACGGCAACATCCTGGCGGCAGCAGTGCCGAGCGTCACCTCGGTCGACGCGATGCGCGTCCAGCTGGCCCAGCAGAAGGACGTGGGCGGGAATGATGTGCTGGATCTGTCGCCGGCACTCTGGCTCGGTCCGACCAAGTACGGCAGTGCCGCGCGTGTCACCAACAAGGCCGAGTACGACCCGGACGCCGAAGGAAAGCTGCAGCGCCCGAACGCGGTGCAGGGTCTCTTCCGCGACATCGTCGACACCGCGCGCATCAAGGACGACAAGTGGTACCTGTTCGCCGATCCGAACGACTGCCCGGCCATCGAGGTCGCATTCCTTGATGGGATCACCGAACCCTTCCTGGACTACGAGGAAGGCTTCACCGTCGACGGTGTGCGCTGGAAGGCCCGCCTCGATTTCGGCATTGCCGCCCTCGACTATCGCGGCGTGCAGCGCTGCGGCTGATCCCCAACTGGAGCACTGAGACATGGCACAGAACTTCGTATCCGATGGGGACGTGATCCCCTGGACCAACACCACCGAACAGCAGGTTGCATCGGGTCAGGCGGTTGTCGTCGGTCATCAGCTGGGGGTTGCCCTGGTCAACATCGCCGTCGGCGCGACGGGCAGCGTAGCCCTGGGCGGCGTGTTCACGCTGCCGAAGGTGCCGACTGCGGTCTTCGAGCAGGGTGAAAAGCTGGTGTGGAGTGCAAGCGCCAAGGCAGTCGACGGTAGTTCCGCGACCGCCGTGGCCGGCGACATCACCGGTGCGGCGTTTGCCTGGGCTGCAGGCTCGGCCGGCCAGGCGACGGCCGAGGTGCGGCTCTCGCCGGGCAACGCCACCAAGGCGTAACCGAACGGGCCGGCACCGCTCACATACGCCCGGGTGGCGTGAGCGGTGCCAGCCTTCCTTGACCCGCTTTGGGGGAACGATGAAAGACCCGATCAGCCAGGACCTGTTGGCAGCGATGCTTAAGACAGCACCGACCGCGACCGTGGCCGTGGCTACGTTCGATCCAGCTAAGCACCTCAGCTTGGCTGTGATGGTGGTGACGCTGCTGGTGGGCCTCTCGCAGTTCTTCACCACCGTGGTGAAGAACTGGGGCGAATGGATGGGCTGGCTGTCCGCACGCTGGGTCGACGGAGTGCGTTTGCGGCGCTGGGGTGCCCACAGAATCGGCCGTGCTGGCGTTGGCGTTGCGCGCGCATGGAGGTGGCTGCGTGGCCGCTAACCCGAACAGCACAGCCGGCAAGCCCGACGGCAAGTCTCCGGGCGGCCCCCTGGCGCTCGGTTCTGCATTACTGCTGGCGCTGTTGGCGCTGTTCGAGAGCGGCGGGAGCACAGTGACCATTGTGTACGCCGACAAGCTCGCTGGCGGCTTGCCGACGGTGTGTGATGGCCTGACACGCCATGTCTCGGACACCCCGATCATCGTGGGCGAGAGGTGGTCCAAGGAGAAGTGCCGGGTCGAGACTGAGCGTGCGGTCGCGAAGGTCCAGCGGCAGCTCATGAAGTGCTTCCGGATTGAGCCACCGCAGCGCGTCTTTGATGCGGCGTCCTCGCATGCTTGGAACCTGGGCGCCACCGCCACATGCGGTAGCAGTTCCATGACCGCATGGAACGCCGGCCGCTGGGACCTTGGGTGCCGGCGCTTGCAGCTATCTGACGACGGACGCCCAGTCTGGAGTTACGTGAAGGCGGGCGTCGCAGCCGATGGCAAGCCGGTCTACCGTTTCGTTCAGGGGCTGGCCAACCGCCGCGCCAAGGAACGAGCACTGTGTGAGGGAAGGGCATGATCCGCACCCTGGTCGTCGCCATCCTCCTGCTGCTGGGCGTCATCGTCTGGCAGCGCGGCTCGGTGTCCATCGCGCACCGTGCGGCCGACCAGGCCGCGTCCAGCCGTGACGCCATGGAAATCGAGCGTGATGCCGCTCGCGCTGAGGCCGATGCCGCAGCCAAAACCCTGAAGGCAGAGCGTGGCAGCGCCGCCGCCGCGAACAACCTGGCGTCCAAGTACGAAAAGGAAAAGAACGATGCACAGAAGGCATCTGATCGCCTCATCGCTGATCTTCGCGCTGGCAACCAGCGCCTGCACCAGCGTTGGCAAGCGTCCATCGCCACCGCAGAGCTGTCCGCGGCCGCCGCTGCCGCCAGCCAGTCTGATGGTCGAGCCGACGACCGAATCGAAAGTGCGGGACGAGTTGTTGGCGCCGCCGCCCAGTGCGACGCCCAAGTGAGGGGGCTTCAGGCCTATGCGCTCCTGTGTTCGGGAGGTGCGCGGTGAGCGAGCTGGAGTTCCTGCGTGACATGGACGCGACGATCCACGCTTCGTTGGCCCTTGCCGGGATGGCCTCGACGGCCAAGGTGACGGCGGTGAAGGGCGGGACTGTCACTGAGGGCGTGAGGGTCTATATCGATCGCGATGTGGAGACGATCGGCGAGCTGCGCCAGTTCGTCGCCGGCCGTGTCGAGGTGTCCTTTCTGCGTGTAGATGTCGAACCTGATCAGGGCGACCGTGTAGAGGTTGGCGGCGAGGTGTTCGTGACCTCGAAGAAGCTCAGTGACGACGGCTCGCGCAGCGTCTGGCTGGTGCGCCGTGGCTGAGCGACCCGAACCCCTTTCCTGGCAGCTGGTCGAGTTCTTGCGCGGCCGAGTGCAGATGATCCGAGCCAGCGCCGGATTCCTCACCGACATAGGGGCGGGGCTGATCGTGGTCGACGATGCCGAGCTGGATGAGGATCAGTCGGGACCAGCCACGCTCATTTCGGTCCAACAGCTGTCGCGCATCGGCGGTGGGTCTGCCCAGGTCAACTCCGACGCCTCGGTCACGATTGAGTTTGAGGTGCCGCGAGAGAGTGGAGCGGTGAACCCTCGGCTGCTCGTGCACCGCGCCAGGTACGACCTGATTCGCGTGTTGACCTTCAACGACAAGCTGCTGCCCAAGGGCATTACCACGTTTGAGTTGCTTCAAAGCCAGATGGCAACCCTGGAAGACGACGCAGGGCATTCCGCCGTCGTCGCTCAGATCACCGCGCGGGCTGGTCTGACCGAGACCTTTGAGCCCGTCCCCAACCTGTAGGAGCAGCACCACCATGACACAGCCAAAAGTCCGCAAGTTCGCAGGCGACCTGCGCTTCTGGGAGCACGGCGCGAACGGCGCCCGCATTCCCGTCATCCCGGAGCCGGCCGACAAGTTCGGTAACCAGCCGTTGGAGCAGTCGTCGCTGACGTTCAGCTACGAAGCTGGCGACTCGGTGGAGATCAAGAGCAAGCGCCGCGACGCGCGATATCAGCAGATCATCCACAAGGATTCCAATCCCGGCGTCACCAGCGTCTCGATCACCGCGCTGGAAGTGCCGCCTGCCATCCTGGCCCGCATGCTGTACGGCACGCTGGTGGCCACCCAGGTCGCCGCCGGCACCGCGACCGACGTTTCCGTGACCGTAGGTAGCACGGACACGCCGGTGAAACTGCCGCACAACTTCCTTCTGGCCGATATCGAGCCTACTTTCAAGAAGGGCGCGGTCGACTTGGTCAAGGGCACGGATTACACCCTCGACTCGGCGCATGGCCTGTTGATTCCGAAGTCCGGCGGCCAACTGCAGGCTGGCGATACCGTCGTGGCGAACTACAAGTACGACGCATATCTGGAAACCGCCATCAGCGGCGGCACCACGCCGAGCAAGTCCTTCCAGATCCTGGGCGACATGCAGGACCGCATCAGCGGCGACGAAGGCCTGCTGACTATCCCGAACGTCGACCTGACCGTTGACGGCGACGTGGACTGGTTCAGCGATGAGCCGATCCAGGTGACTCTGACCGGCCCGGTGATCTTCCAGGCCGGCGAGGCCGATCTCTACACCTTCAAGATCGCGGCGCAGTCGGCGGGCTGAACAAGTCGGTGATTTTGGCAAAGGGAGGGCGCCCGAACGGCGCCCTCCAGGCATGAATCAGGAAGGGCCTAGTGGCATCCAATCGCGCCAACAACCTGCTCAAGTACTACGTCAGCGGCCGCCGTGCGAAGGGCTTCCATGGGCTAGCTGATCTGGCTGGCGAGGTGCTGAACCGCTACGACCTGTCTGTGCAGCGTGCCTTTGTTGGCCTGCAGCGCCGGGCCGGGCCGGCCACAGCACAGGAGGTTCGCGCCTCCTACAACATCCGGGCGTCCGCTCTGCGCGGGAAGTACCGCGTGGAGACAGGAGAGCGGGGCTACAGCACCGGCAAGCGCGGCAGGGATGACTTCCTGTCGATCTGGGCGAGTACGCGGCAAATCTCGCTGATTGAGTTCGGTGGCCGTTGGGCCGGCCGTAAGTCCAAAGGCGCGACGGCCAGCATCGGCCTGGGCGAGTCGAAGACCTACGACGGTGCCTTCATCGCCACGATCAAGGGTCGCAGGGCCATCCGTGTACGCAGCTGGGATCGTGCTCAGCAGAAGCGCCACGGGCGCGGGCCGGTGCGCATCCTGCGGGGGCCCAGCCCGTTCGAAATGCTGTCTGGCGCCGATGGCAACAGCCGGGCCTTGGCAGCCCGTCGTCGCCTGATCGACCGATTCCACACCACCTATTTGACTGAGTTGCGCCGTCAGTGGCGCGTCAACGGAAGCACCAATGGCTGATCGGCTGGAAGAAGCAATTCGAGTTGTTATCGAGACGCAGGGCCGCGAGGGTGTGGAAGAACTGCGCGCGGCGTTCGGCGACCTTGGCGATGTATCGGTCGAGACGGCTGGTAAGGCATCGAAGCTACTCGACTCCCTTACGGGGCTGAATGCCGCAGCCGCGAAAGCGGATGCCTTTGACGGCATGCTGACCGACCTCGCCGAGCTGGAGCGGCAGTTTGGCGACAACCAAAAGGCCGCGCTGTCGCTTAGCCTTAGCATTGGCGAGATGGAGAAGCCCTCCCGCGAGGTGCTGGCAGCCCAGCGCGATCTGCGGAAAGAAGGGGAGCGCCTGAAAAAGGCGCTCAACGAACAATGGGACGCCGTTGGCAAGGCCGACGACGAGCTTGCGTCGCTCGGCGTCAACACCGCGAACCTGGCCGATCACCAGCAGCGCCTGCGTATCGAGGCGACTCGCAGCGCGGCAGCACTTACTGAGCAGGCCCGGGCCGCTGCGGCAGAGGCCGAGGCGGGGCGTCGGCGCAAGCAGCAGGTCGAGGAAGGCGAGGCTGCCTTCCGCAAGCAGGCCACTACCAGCAAGGCGGCCGCGAAGGCATTGGCCGAGTACCAGGAGCGCACCGCTGATGCCGCCGCCGGCAGCAGCGACCTGGCAACGGCCACGGAGAGCACTGTCAGCTGGTTCGGCAAGCTCAAGGCGGTTGCCGCTGGTGCGATCGCGTTCGTCGGTCTGAACCGGGTAGTCGATGGCATCAAGGCCATCGTGAAGGAAGGCAGCGACGCCGAGCAGGAGCTGGCGCAGCTGGAAGCGGCCTTGCACGCCACGGGACGCACCAGTGAGTTCACCGCGCAGAGCCTGGCCGCCATGCGCCAGCAGCTGCAGAGTGGGCTGTTTGACGATGGGCAGATCAGCGCCGCGCAGGTGCGCCTGCTGTCCTACACCAATATCGTGGGCGAGCAGTTCCCGGCGGCGATGCAGATCACCATCGACCAGGCCCAGCGGTTGGGCATGTCGCTGGAGCAGTCGGCCGAGGTTGTGGGCAAGGCACTGCAGACACCGTCTAAGGCCATGGAAAGCCTGAGCAAGCAAGGCTTCACGCTGGATGACAGCCAAAAGGCGCTGATCAAGAGCCTGGAAGCCACCGGTCAGGTCGCGCAGGCGCAGTCCATCATCCTGGACCTGCTTGCAGAGTCGTACGGCGGTGCGGCAGCAGCAGCGAAGGTGGGTACCATCGCAGGCCTGTGGAAGGCGGCCACTGACCGGTTCAAGGACTGGAAGCAGGAGGTCGCCGACCAGGGCGTGCTGACCTATTTCAAGGACCAGCTGAACACGCTTCTGGCCACGCTGGATCGCCTCGCCGCCGATGGCAGCCTATCGCGCTGGGCCAAACAGACCGCCCAAGCCATCATCACCATGGCAGAGGCGGTGAAGGGCACGACGCAATGGGTTGTGGACCATGCCCGCGTGATCGGCTTGATGGCTGCCGCGTATGCCCAGTTCAAGCTGGTTGGTGCAATCCTTCAGCTCAACGCTTGGCGGGTGGCGCTGCTCGCGTCGACGCGTGCTCAACTGGCAAACAACGCTGCAGTAGCTGCAGGGAGCGCGGGACTAGGGCGCTTCGGCGCACTTCTGCGTGGCCTGCCGAAAGCTGTGCCTATCGCAGTGACCTTGCTGGGTTTGGAGGCGGCGATTGGTGGCTTGGATGTACTGAAGACCGTTGCGCAGGACATCTGGAAGCAGCATGACCCGGCACTGAAGCGGGCCGGCGATGCTCAGCGTGCATACATCAGCCAAGTCCGGGATTCCGCCCTGGAGCTGCGGCGTCAGGCACTCTCATTCGTCTCCTATCGCGATGTCGTAGTTAAGACGGCGGAAGATGTTACCCGGATGGCGGCGGCTGAGCGCGAAGCCTACGCGGCTCGCTTGGCTGGGCTCGAGCAGTACCTGACTGCGCAGGAAGGGTTCTTGCTGATGCAGCAGAAGGCTGGCGTTGCGACCGCCGCCCAGCTGCAAGAGTTGGGTCTTGTAACCCAGCAGTTGCTCCTAGTATCGACTGGCTACGCGGCGCTTTCGCGTGGGGTGAATCTAGCCGCCGACGCGATACGTAACGGCATTGGTGGGGCGGCTCAGTTGGTTGTCGACCAACTGCAAGGCATTGACCGAAATGCCCGCCTCGCAACCGATTCGATAGGGAAAATCCTGCAGGGGCTGAACTTTGCCGACACGGGAAGCCTGGATGCAGTCGGCACCGCTCTCGGATTTATTGCTTCTCAGGGGGCAGCGGCCGAGCGAAATGTCCGTGACGGATTGCTTGAGTCATTGCAGCGTCTGTCTGGAGAGGAGTTGGCGCGATTCCAGGCGGCTGCGCAAGCGGCGTTCGACTCGCTTCCACAAGGTGCAGCAAACTCCGCTGCAGTACTAGAAACCACGCTGCTATCGGCGATGGAGAAGCTGAGCGTCTCGGCATCTCGGCTTGGCGTTTCATTCACTGTCGTTGGCAGGGATGCGATCGCAGCGTTCGGCGCCGTTGCTGAGAGCGCAGTGGCTACCAGCTCCCAGATTGAGGAAGCCTTTAAGGCTGCCCTTGGAAAGGTTGCCACGCTGGATGAGGCGCGCACGCTCGGGGCGCTGCTTGAGGCTGCCGGGCGGCGGGGCAAAGTCGGGTTTGACGCTGCTGAGCGATCCGCGGCGGCGCTGAACGCACGACTTCGCGATATCCAAGTCTCACTCGACCCATTGGCAGACGAGTTTGCGAGGCTTGGCATTCAGTCGCAGCAGTCGCTGAACGCAGCGCGAGACTCCGCGAAGGCGGCGTTTGAGGCTATTCAGCGCGGTGCGTCTCAGGGTAAAGCGAGCATCGAAGATGTGCGCAGGGCGTTTGATGCATACGCTGCCGCCGCGCGGGCTGCTGTCGCCGATAGTGACGACTGGAAGCGAAAGCAGGTCAATTCTCAGCTTGAGGTGCAAGGCTCCGTTCTGCAGACCGGTCAGCACATGAAGGGTCTAGGCGTCACAGGGCAAAGCGCCATGCAGCAGGTTCAGTCTGGCGCTCAGGCTGGTACCCAGGCTATGGGGCAGCTGACGCAGAAAACGGCCGAGGCCGGTGGTGAGATGGAAGGGCTTGGCCAGAGCGCCGAGCGCAGCGGCCAGCAGCTGCAGAAAGCCGGGAAGGCGGCGCAGAGCATGGCATTCAGCATCGGCGAGGTGTCTGAGGCCGCGCTCAGTGCTATGCGAAATCTTAGTGGCCCGAACCCACTGCAGCAGTTCGCCAATGCACTGAACAAGGTCACGAGCCAGAGGAAACAGCTCGCCGAGTACAAAAAGGAGCTGGAGGAACTGTCGAATGCGCAGGATGAATTCTCATCCTCCGCCACGAGTCGATTGGGGAGCAAATACGACTATCTTGGAAAACAGGAAATCGCAGAGGTTGCCGCTCTCGAAGCCCAAGTAGCGCGGAAGCGCGCGGAAGAGGACAGAGCGGCACAGCAAGCCGCTGAAGACCGCCGCAAGGCAGCGATGGCCGAGGCCGAGGCGCAAGCCAAGGCCGACGCTTCACGTATTCAAGCGGGCGACACGAAAGAGCAGGTTCTGACCATCGACTGGAAGGCGCCCAGCAAGGAAGTGGTGGCTGGCGCGACAGCGGCAGAAATCCAGCAGGCCGAGCGCATCGCAGGCCTGGTCGCCCCCATCGTGCTGCGGAAGATTGAGCGAAGCCGCGCAGTGTCGGTCAGGGGGACGCGATGAGCCGGGTTGTCCTTGCCGGGGTCGAGCTGCCGGCTGATCTGCAGTGGACCGATGAGTTCACCGCCTGGCGTATTGGGCAGCAGGTCCGCACCAGCCTGAGCGGGGCGCTGATCGTGCAGGAGTCGGCGCGACAGTCCGGTAGGCCGATCACCCTGCAGACCAGTCGGGACGGCCAGGCGTACGTTGGCCCGGTGCAGCTGGACGTGCTGCGCCAGCTGCAGGAACTGAGCGGTCAGCTGCAGGTTGCCCCAATGACGCTGACCCTGCCGGCGCACAACGGCGGTGACCGCGCA
>NZ_JAOCFV010000043.1:0-41145 GCF_029842145.1 Stenotrophomonas sp. GD03794 | reverse complement strand
GCAGGGTACATCCGCCATCCTTATGGGGTCTCCATGGGGTGCGCGCGTGACTTTGTCCGTCGACTCAACACCGACCTTCGCTCGACGCCTCAAACAAGCCCGCCTGCACACGGGTTTGTCGCAGAAGGAGTTGGGCATCCGGGCCGGTCTGGATCCTCACGTGGCCAGCCCCCGAATCAACCAGTACGAGCGTGGCAAGCACGAGCCCATGCTGGAGATTGCTGAGCGGTTGGCCCAAGCGTTGGGGATCCCCGCCGCCTTCCTTTACACCGACGATGATCTGCTGGCCAAGTTGCTCCTGCGCTGGGGCTCGCTAAGCAAGCAGCAGAAGCGCGAGTTGGTGAAGCTGATCGAGGCCACGCCCGAGAAGTAAACCGAACAAGCGCTCGCCCTATGGGCAACTCTTCGCCTCAACCCGCCCTTTGGGCGCTTCTGGAGGGAGCTGCAGTGTCCGCGGCTAGTGCGACTGACAAGTCGCGACATCTCAGGCTTACTTGAGATTTTGTTCACGACCGATACACACGCGCCTTGTCTAAAGTGATATACCATGTCGCCCGTGTCAGCCTCCTCACTTCTACTGCGACTGTTCCTGATCGCCATGCTCGTGCTTAACGGCGCGTGGTCGGCGTTTGCGTCCGTCAGTATGAACCCGGTCATGGAAGAGCAGGCCAGCGAAGTGGCTGCCGCGGTGCAAGTCGACGAAGACTGCTTCGCCCATCACAGTGCTGAGCATCATCCCGATGCCACATCGATTGAAAAGGCTGGCACTGGGCATGGCGACCATGCCGGTCCCGACTGTTGCAAGTCTTCTGCGTGCCGGTGCGCCTGCGTACACGCTTGCGCGAGCGCACTTCCTGCGCGCCTGCATGTTTCGGTGCAACTGGCCTTGGGCCTGGATGTCATGCCGCTGCCCCTAGGGCATGCGGCACCTGCCTTGCCTCATCTGATCCGACCACCGATCGGCTAAGCGTCCCTAGGCGCCGCAATGGCGCCGTTGGTGTGGCTTGCATGCCTGTTTAGGCCAGCCGCCCGCTCTGTACCACCGCCCGCCGGTGGCAACACGACGCTTGGAGCATTTTCATGTCGCATGATGATTTTCGTGGTCCACGCGGTGGACCGCTGCTGCCTTCGCGGCGGCGATTTGTCCAAGGCTTGGCCTTGGGAGGCGCAGTCGCAGGATTAGGTTTCTGGCCCAAAGCCAGTTGGGCGCTCAAGGGGCCGGGACAACCCAACGTACTATCGGGCACTGAGTTTGACCTGACCATTGGCGAGACGCCGATGAACTTCACCGGCAAGACCCGCACCGCGATCACGGTCAACGGGTCCGTTCCGGCGCCGTTGCTGCGGTGGCGGGAAGGCACCACGGTCAACTTGCGCGTCTCCAATGCATTGCCCGCTAACTCCATCCATGGCGCGGACACCTCCATCCATTGGCACGGCATCATTTTGCCGGCCAACATGGACGGCGTGCCGGGTCTGAGCTTTGACGGTATCGGACGTGGTGAGACCTACCACTACCGGTTCACCCTGCATCAGGGCGGAACCTACTGGTACCACAGCCACTCAGGGTTCCAGGAACAAGCCGGGCTCTATGGCCCGATCGTCATCGACCCATTGGAGCCGGAGCCCTTCAGTTTCGATCGCGACTACGTCGTGATGCTGAGCGATTGGACAGACCTGGACCCGACGGCCCTGTTCGATCGTTTGAAGAAGATGCCGGGCCATGACAATTACTACAAGCGCACGGTCGGCGATTTTGCGCGCGATGTGAAGCGCAACGGCCTGTCGGCCACGTTGGAAGATCGCAAGATGTGGGGCGTGATGCGGATGACGCCCACGGACCTGTCCGACGTCAACGCCAACACCTACACCTACCTGATGAACGGCACGACCTCACTGGGCAACTGGACCGGTTTGTTCCGCAGTGGCGAGAAGGTGCGCCTGCGTTTCATCAATGGCTCTGCCATGACGTACTTCGATGTGCGTATTCCGGGGCTGAAGATGACCGTGGTGGCGGCAGATGGCTTGTATGTCCATCCGGTTTCCGTCGACGAGTTCCGCATCGCGGTAGCAGAAACCTTCGATGTGATCGTGGAGCCCTCCGGGCAGGACGCATTCACCATCTTTGCCCAAGACTCCGGTCGCACCGGCTACATCAGCGGCACGCTCGCTGTGCGCGAAGGATTACGCGCGCCCGTTCCGTCTGTGGATCCCCGGCCGCTGCTGACGATGGCAGACATGGGCATGGATCATGGGTCGATGGATATGTCTGGCGGCAGCAAGGGCATGGAAGGCGGCTGTGGTGCGGCCATGGGCATGCCTGGCATGACCCCACCTGTCAGCGGTAACGCGACCTCGGCCCATGCAGGCCATGCGATGCCCGCCGCCGGCGATGGTGCCATGGCAGGCATGCAGCACGGGGGCATGCAATCACACCCTGCTAGCGAGACCAACAATCCCCTGTTGGACAACCAAGCCATGAGCGTGAGTTCGCGCTTGGATGATCCGGGCAATGGCCTGCGCGATAACGGCCGTCATGTGCTGACGTATTCCATGCTCAAGAGCACCTTTGAAGACCCTGACGGACGCGACCCCGGTCGCGAGATCGAGCTGCATCTGACCGGACACATGGAGAAATTCTCCTGGGGCTTCAACGGTCAGAAGTTTTCCGATGTCGAGCCGCTGCGGCTGAACTACGGCGAGCGTATGCGCATCGTATTGGTTAACGACACGATGATGACCCATCCCATCCATTTGCACGGCATGTGGAGTGACGTGGAGGACGACAACGGCAACTTCATGGTGCGCAAGCACACGGTGGATATGCCGCCAGGTAGCCGACGCACGTATCGCGTGCGTGCCGATGCGTTGGGCAGCTGGGCGTTCCATTGCCACCTGCTTTATCACATGGAAGCCGGAATGATGCGCACGGTGAGGGTCGACGAATGAACATCAATAGACGCGATACCACCCTGACTGCGCTGACGGCTATCTCGCTGGCCCTGGCCAATGCGGCCAGCGCCCAATCTATGCAGCACGGCTCCATGCAGATGGAGCAGGGCGCGCAGACCCAGACTCAGGATCACTCTGCACATCAGGCGCCGACATCAAAACCTGCGCCAGCCCAAAAGCCTGCAACACCGGCCAAGACGAGCGAAGCGACGATCGATCATGCGGCGATGGGCCACGCCGAGCCGCAGGCTAACGCAGCCGAGCCTGCCATGCAGGGCATGGACCATTCGCAGATGGGGCACGGCTCGCCCGCGAGCACACCTGCGGCGCCCACAGCGCAGGCGCAGTCGATGCAGGGCATGGATCACAGTCAGATGGCACAGCCCGCTGCAGCCGACACCTCCGGCACGGCCACGCCTGCGATGCAGGGGATGGACCATTCGCAGATGGGCCATGATTCGCCCGCGCCCGCTACACCAGAAGCGGGAATGCAATCGATGGAGGGCATGGACCACAGTCAGATGGGACACGGGCCTGCAGCGCCAACGCAGCCGCGCACCCCGATTCCCGCGGTGACGGACGCGGATCGCAAGGCGGCCATCGCGCCGGAACACGCGCATCCGGTGCATGACAACTCGATCAAGAGCTACGTGCTGCTCAATCGCCTGGAAACCTGGGATGCCGATCCGGGCACCGGGCTGGGCTGGGAGGGCCAGGGCTGGATCGGTACGGACCTCAATCGCGTCTGGCTCCGCAGTGAAGGCGAACGCACGGATGGTCAGACCGAGTCGGCTGATCTGGAAGTGCTTTACGGCCGCAGTATCTCCACGTGGTGGGATGTGGTGGCCGGTGTGCGTCATGACTTCAAGCCTGGGGCATCGCAGAACTTCGCCGCTATCGGTGTACAGGGCTTGGCGCCGATGAAGTTCGAAGTGTCCGCCACAGCCTATCTCGGCGAAGGGGGCCAGACTGCCGCCAATGTCGAGGCCGAGTACGAGTTGCTGCTAACCAACCGGCTGATCTTGCAGCCGCTGGTGGAAGTCACCGCCTATGGCAAGAACGATCCATTGCGCGGGATAGGTTCGGGTCTGAGTGCCGCTGAGGCGGGGCTACGACTTCGCTATGAGTTCACCCGAAAGTTCGCTCCCTACATCGGCGTGGTGTACGAGCGCGCGTTTGGCAATACCGCAGACATGCGACGCGAGCATGGCGAGTCCTTTGAAGACACGCGCTTGGTCATCGGCCTTCGTACCTGGTTCTAAGGGGAACTGACAATGAAATCCAACAAAAAGATGTGGGTATGACTCGGTGCCGGCGTGGCATTGGTTGCGGTGGTCGCAACCGCCACGGCCTCTCTGGGCGTGTACAACGTGGCCGCCGACGATCCGCATAGTCGCCCGGTGTATGCGCTACTTGAAACGGCGCGCGAGCGTTCCATTGAGGTGCGCGCCGCCAAGCTTCAGCTACCCACGAACCTTGATGATCCTGAGCGTATCCGCCAGGGTGCGGGCAACTACAACGCCATGTGCGTGACCTGCCATCTTTCACCAGACGCGGCGGCCACCGAGATGAGCAAGGGCCTGTACCCCGCGCCACCGAACCTAAGCAAACAGCCGGTCGCTCCAGCTGAGGCGTTCTGGGTGATCAAGCACGGCATCAAGGCCAGCGGCATGCCCGCTTGGGGCGGCAGCATGGACGATGAGTTCATATGGAACATGTCGGCCTTCCTGCAGAAGTTGCCCACGCTGGACGCGACTGCGTACAAGGAACTTGTCGACAGCAGCGAGGGCCATTCGCATGGCGGCGGCGAGACGCAAGGCCACCATGACGACGAAAAGGCCGAGGATCACCCTGCCTTATTCGAGCCGGGCAACAACTCCATGCCGCATGCGCACCCGCCGGGCGTGGACGACGATCACCACGGCCCGACACCCAGCGACACGGAAGTCGGGTTGGTGAGCCACGGCCATCCCGACGGCAAGGTGGAGTCGCACCCTGCACCACACACGCCCGTGGCCGATGACGGCCATGCGCACACCCATTGATCTCCTTGGAGCCCACGCAATGAACGCAACAGCAATCTCGTTCACCCTCGCACTGGCACTGGCCGTCGTGTCCCCCGCAATGGCGCAGGCGACACAGCCGCACGCACATCACCCCGCTGCCGCGGCATCTGCGGACGTCGACGTCCCAGTCACTGCAGAGGCCGCGGTCGCCGTAGCGGAGCGTTTCAACAGGGCCCTGTCTAGCGGCGATCTGGCCACGGTCGAAGCCCTGCTCGCTGCCGACGTTCTCATCCTCGAGTCCGGGGGCGCCGAACGCAGCCGCGAGGAATACATGGGCCATCACGCAGTCAGCGATGCGGCGTTCCTCAAGGGCGCCCATCGCCAGCTGCTCCGTCAGCGCGCACGAGCCGCTGGCGAGTTCGCGTGGGTCGGAACCGAAAGCGAGTTGCATGCCCAGAAGGACGGCCAGCCACTGACCGTCCAGAGCGCCGAGACGATGGTGCTGAAGGAGACCGCGGACGGCTGGCGGATCGTCCACATCCACTGGTCCTCGCGGACCAAGCGCTGAGTCGAGAGATTGAAATGACTACGCTCACATTGCACCGTCTGACTTTTGTGGTCCTTGCCGTGGCTGGTCTGGGTGCTTGCACCCAGGATGCTTCATCCGCGCAACCCACAACCTCGCCCTCCGCACAGGTTGTCGTCCAATCAGCCGACGCGACTCCAGCAGCCCTGCCACGCATGACCGTCCACAAGACCCCGACCTGCGGGTGCTGCGGTGTCTGGATCGACCACGTGCAGAAGGCGGGATTCACCGTGGATGTGCACGACATGGATGACCTGGGTCTGGTCAAGGAGCGGTTGGGTGTCCCCTATGCAAAGGGCTCCTGCCACACGGCCGAGATCGGCGGATACGTCATCGAAGGCCACGTTCCGGCCGCGGACATCAAGCGTCTCCTCGAAGAAAAGCCGAACGCACGCGGCCTGGTCCTCCCAGGGATGCCGCTTGGTTCTCCGGGCATGGAGGTCCCGGAGGGACGCCAGCAGCCGTTCACGGTCGAGCTGATCCATCGCGACGGAACCACTGAACCGTTCGCACAGCACTGATCCGTCGCAGCAACAGGGGACGGTGTTGCGGGCGCGCCGATTCTCGCCCGCGAGGAAGAAGGAGAACTACATGACTCACCATTCCGCAGCACACCGGCCCCAGGCCATGAACGAGTGCATCGACAACTGCACGCAATGCCATGCGATCTGCCTGGAGACCATCAACTACTGCCTGACCAAAGGAGGTGTTCACGCGGCCCCGGAGCACATCGCCCTGTTGGCGACGTGTGCCGATACCTGCGCAACCAGTGCCGACGCGATGCTGCGCGGTGCCAGCGTTCACGACGTGGTTTGCGGTGCCTGCGCGGAGATCTGCCGCCAGTGCGCCGATGCATGCGACGCCATGAACGACCCTGAGATGACGCGCTGCGCCGAAGTTTGTCGCCGCTGCGCGGAAAGCTGCAGCGCCATGGCAGCGTAATGCGTCGAGGATCCCGCCTGAGCCGGTGGGATCCTCGTCTCGCGAAAGCGGAAGTATCAAGAAAATCCGACAAATCGTGGTTTCAGTGACAGTCCGACATCTAACGCTTGTCGCATCGAACACAGCGCGGCCCCTCCCGAACGGGCTTTGCATCACATTCCAATGAGGATTTATCCATATGAAGTCGTCCAACGTCATTCGCTCCTTCGCGCTCGTCCTCGCAATCGCGGCCGGGCAGTTTTCGCTGCAGGTCGCGCACGCCCACGCCGCGCTGCAGCAGTCCACACCGGCGGCAAATGCGGTGGTGGCCTCGCCAGGCCAGATCGATCTCGTGTTCAACGAGACATTGATTCCGCGGGCGTCGCGTCTCAAGTTGCTCATGAAGCACGGCAGTTCCACCATGCCGATCGAGAATTTCACGACCGAGATCGTCAACAACGGCAAGACCCTGCGTGCCAAGTTGCCTGGACCGCTGGCTCCGGGCGTCTATACCGTGGAATACCGCGCCGTCGGTGGTGACAACCACCCCATGCCGGGCAGCTTCAGCTTCACAGTGCGCTGAGGAGTCGCGAATGTTCGACCTGTCGGCTTATGCACTGAGATTCTTGGAATACCTTGTCATCATGGTTCTTTTCGGGGTTCCACTCTTCGGTTGGTACGGGTCGCGTCGATCGGCACTCGCCGACGCCTTGGCCGGGTGGTCACTCATGGGCGTTCTATTGGCGGGTGCCGTAGCCGGTCTCGTGCTCACCGGGCTCGATGTCGTCTTCAAGACCGCGGGCATCATGGGAATGCCGCTTGCCGAGGTTGATCGCGCATCGCTTGGCTGGTATCTGCTCGAGACGTCCGCGGGCCGGGCAGCCATGGCGAGAGGCGCGCTGCTGGTCGCGCTGCTGGTCGCCCTGATGTTCGTGCTCGGATGGCATCGTCGCCGCGGGAAGGTGGAGACCGCCTTCCCGCTGGGGGCGATGCTGGCGGGCGGCGCACTCGCTTCGCTGGCATGGAACGGCCACGCCGCCGCTGGCGAGGGCTTGGCAGGCGCGGTCCGGCTTGCTGCAGGCATCGTCCATCTTCTCGCGGCAGGCGGCTGGATCGCAGCGGTCCTGATGTTCCTTGCCATGCTGCTGCGCGGCAAAGAGACGAACGGCAGCGGGCGTCTGCGATCAACGCATGACTTTCTGCATGGTTTTTCGACGCTGGGAACGATCTTCGTTGGTGCGCTCATCGTGTCCGGCATCGCGCACTACGGGGATCTCACCGCGTGGTCGTTTTCGGCCCTGTTCCAGAGCACCTACGGGAAGTTGCTGCTTTTCAAACTGGCCCTGTTCGCTGGAATGCTGGGTTTGGGAGCGCTGCACCGATGGACGCTGGTGCCGCGCTTGGAACGAGCGCTGACCAGCGGAGATCCCGCGCAGGAGGTGCGGGCTTTGCGGCAGAGTGTTACGGCTGAGGCCGCGCTGGCCATCTTGATCCTGATTGTTGTTTCAGTGCTCGGGACGCTCAGCCCCGAATAGCTGTGTAACCCGCAATGGCACACTGCCTTGGCAGTCCATCCCCACTAAAGCGAGCATCGGCATGAACTCACCGTCGTCCCATGACCATCACCATTCTGCAGGCGCAGCCCCTGTCGAGGCTGCGGATGGACGGGTCATCACCAATCCCGTCCGCTATACGGACGATGCTCCCCAGCAAGTTGAAGTGACCGCCCCAGCAGCGGTGGCCCAACCCAGCGGTACCCACGCCACGGTCTACACCTGCCCGATGCATCCGCAGATTCGTCAGCCAGGTCCCGGCACCTGTCCGATCTGCGGCATGGCGCTGGAGCCGGAGATGCCCTCGCTGGAGGAGGACGACAATCCAGAGTTACGCGATTTCACCCGAAGGTTCTGGTGGACGTTGCCTTTGACGTTGATCGTCCTGGTCTTGGCCATGCTGGGACACCGTCTGCCCGGCTTGTCCACGCAGGCGCGCACCTGGATTGAGCTCGTGCTGAGCGCCCCGGTGGTGCTCTGGGCGGGGTGGCCTTTCTTTGAGCGCTGCCTACAGTCCATCGGCAATCGCAGCCCCAACATGTGGACGCTGATCGGCATCGGCGTGGCCGCCGCGTTTGGCTACAGCGTGGTGGCCACCGTGGCACCGGACCTGTTTCCGGACTCTTTCCGCGAGCATGGACGGGTAGGGGTCTACTTCGAGGCGGCAGCGGTCATCGTCTCGCTCACCCTGCTCGGACAGCTGCTGGAACTGCGGGCGCGTTCCAAAACCTCGGCGGCCATCAAGTCCCTGCTGGGATTGGCGCCCAAGACGGCTCGCCGCGTCAAACCCGATGGGGGCGAAGAGGACGTTGCGCTGGATCACGTGCACGTGGGTGATCTGCTTCGCGTACGACCGGGCGAGAAGGTGCCGGTCGATGGGGAAGTCATCGAAGGCCGCGCCAGTGTCGATGAGTCGATGCTGACCGGTGAACCCATTCCGGTGGAGAAGGCTGTCGGTGATCACGTTATAGGCGCCACGCTCAACGGGACGGGCGCCTTAGTCATCCGGGCGGACAAAGTCGGATCCGGGACGGTACTGGCGCAGATTGTGCAGTTGGTAGCCCAAGCCCAGCGCTCCCGCGCGCCGATGCAGCGTATGGCGGACAAGGTGGCGTACTGGTTTGTCCTGGCCGTGCTGGCCACGGCGGTGCTCACGTTCTTCGGATGGGGTCTGTTTGGACCCGAACCGTCCTGGACCTTTGCCGTCCTCAATGCCGTATCGGTTCTGATCATTGCTTGCCCGTGTGCCTTGGGTTTGGCTACCCCCATGTCGATCATGGTCGCCACTGGCCGCGCTGCGCAGGTCGGGGTCCTGTTCCGCGATGCTCAGGCGATCGAGCAGCTACGTCTGATCGACACGTTGATCGTGGACAAGACCGGTACGTTGACCGAGGGGCGTCCAGCCTTTCGCGACACGCTCTCCAACGCCGGCTTCGACGCCGATCAGATCCTTTGTTTGGCCGGCAGCTTGGAGCAGGGCAGTGAGCACCCCTTGGCCGAGGCCATCGTGGCTGAAGCCCAGCGACGTGGCTTGAACCTGGTGGCCGCCCAAGATTTTGATTCGCTCACCGGCCAAGGCGTCCGCGGGCGCGTGTCCGATCAGGATGTCGTGCTCGGCAACCAAAGCCTGATGGCGTCGGTTGGCGCCGATGTAGCACCTTTGCAAAGCAGCGCCGAGCGTCTTCGGAAAGAAGGCGCTAGCGTGATGTTCCTGGCGGTCAATGGTCGGTTGGCCGGCGCCATTGCGGTGGCTGATCCCATCAAAGCCACGACCTTGCCTGCCTTGAACCTGCTACGTGCCGATGGCCTGCACGTGGTGATGGCCTCCGGTGACGCACAGGCGACGGCCGAGGCCGTGGGGCGCACGCTGGGCATCGAGGATGTGCGTGGTGGCGTCAAGCCGCAGGACAAGGCCGACCTGGTCCAGCAACTCAAAGCCCAGGGTCGTCGCGTGGCCATGGCTGGCGATGGCATCAACGATGCGCCGGCCCTGGCGGCAGCCGATGTGGGCATCGCGATGGGGACGGGCACGGATGTGGCCATGTCCAGCGCCCAGCTCACCCTGGTCAAGGGTGATTTGAGGCGCATCGTGCAAGCCCGTGCCATCTCGTCTTTGACGGTGGCCAATATGAAGCAGAACCTGGGCTTCGCCTTCGTCTACAACGCCATCGGCGTGCCTATCGCCGCCGGCTTGCTGTATCCCAGCTTCGGCCTTTTGCTCAGTCCGATGATGGCGGCCCTGGCCATGAGCCTGAGCTCGGTTTCGGTGGTCACCAATGCCCTGCGTTTGTCCGGCTCCACCGTTGTTGCCACCCCCCACCCTGACCGCGCCGATGAGCCTGCGCGCGGCCATTCCTGTCACTGATGGCTCATATCCCACAAGGAGTACTGCAATGAAGCGTTATGCCTCCCTCTCGATGATGGCCTTGTTCCTGATGGCGGGCGCGGCCTTCGCCGGCGGCCAGACCACCACGCCCACCACCGACCACGGTCAGCACAAGCCGGCGGCGGCCGATGCCGATTTCACCAAGCTCGATGCCAACAAGGACGGCTCGCTGTCCAAGGAAGAACTGGCCAAGCACAAGCTGGCGCCGCACTTTGGCATGCTCGATAGCAACAAAGATGGCAAGCTGAGCCCGCAGGAATTCGCTGCCGGCAAGGGTATGTAAGTGTTCTCAGCCCGGGAGCTGTTCCAACAGTTCCCGGGTTCTTCCGCCGTTCTGCCATTCCCACGGAGATTGTTATGTCCTCTTCGCACGGTACGCACGAAAACGCGCAAGACCCGCAGTCCCAGCACGCAAAACCGCACGCCTCACACCAACCTGCCCACCAGGCACAACAAGGGCATCAAGGCCATTACGGCCGCCTGTTGTTGATGATGGGCCTGTCTTTCGTGGCCATGTACGCATTGATGTACGCAATGGTCGATCAGTGGGCTAACGTCTATAACAACGTGAACCAGTTCTACATGGCGGGCCTGATGGCCGCTCCCATGCTGCTGATCGAGCTGTGGCTAATGTCCAGCATGTACCCCGATCGCCGACGCAATCTGATTCTGGCTGGTCTGACGGTGGCGTTCATGCTGTTCTGCTGGTGGGGCATTCGCACTCAAGCAGCGGTCACTGACAAGCAGTTCATCCGTTCGATGATTCCCCACCACGCTGGCGCCATCCTGATGTGTGAGGAGAATCGTCTGAAGGATCCTGAGTTGGTGAAGCTCTGCCAGGACATTATTACCTCGCAGACACAGGAGATCGCGCAAATGAAGCAGTTGCTGGCTGAGCGTTCCCGTTAGCTCACTGCCTTTTGCCAGCCGATATCACTTCACTGAGCCTGCGCACTGACCATTCGGTGGATCAAACGCGCGGCCACACGTGCGGTGGCTTGATCCGGATCCAGGGGCGGACACAGTTCCGCCACGTCGACCACACGTACCTTGCCCGAGGCCATGACCAGATCCAGCAGGGCTTCCAGGACCTCCAGACTCACCCCGCGTGGGTTGGGGGCGCTCACGCCCGGGGCCACCACCATTGAGTACGCCGGCAAGATCACCAGCGGCTTGGGTAGCTACACCCAGTGGCGTGGCTTGGGCTCACTGCGTATGGGCAAGAACCGTTGGACCGGCGTCTATTCGGCGCAGTACATCGGCAGCGCGGACGACATCATCGCCGTGCCCGACACGATCGGCTCGCATGTGTCCAGCGTGGTGTACCACAGCCTGCAACTGAGCTACGGCATCAAGAAGAAATGGGATATCTCCGCCGGCGTTGAAAAAGTGCTCGATAAGAAGGCGCCGTTCGTGAAGAACAACCCCAACACCGACACCGACACCATGACGTACGACTTGCTGGGTCGTCGCTGGAATGTCCGCTTTGGTTACCACTGGTAAGCCACGATCACGAGGAGCTACACATCATGAGAAACACGCAACTATCCGCCACACTACTGCTGTTCGCTGTGGCCGGCAGTGCCGGTGCGCACGACCTGTTTGTCGCTTTCTCCAAGCCTGGCACCGCAGCGGGCGAGGCGAACACCGCCTTGGTGAACAACGGCACCTTCGATGAAAGTGCTGGCGCAGTCACCCGAGCGCGTCTACAGGACGTTTCGCTGAGCCAGGACGGTGCCAAGGCCGCCCCGGACCTGGCCAGTTGGAAAGAGATCGGCAAGCAAAGCCAACTCACCGTCCATCCGGCGGGCGAGGGCACCTATCTGCTGGGTGTCTCGACGATGGCTTCCACCAGCACACGTACGGCCAGCGAGTTGGGCAAGTACCTGGAGCTGGAAGACTTGCCCGATACGCTGGCCACCTATGACGCAAGCAAGTTCCCCAAAGGGGTCACCTATAGCTATACCAAGCATGCCCGTGCCATTGGACAGGTGGGCACGAAACTGACCGACGACTTCGCTGCCTCGCTGGGCTATCCGTTGGAGATCCGCTTGACCCGCAATCCTGGAAGCGTGAAGGTCGGCGATCAGCTGTCGTTCCAAGTGCTGCAGCAGGGCACGCCAGTGCCCAACCTACGCGTGTACGTCGGTCATCGTGCTGATGCACCGGTCAAGGGCGGGCACGGTAGCGCTACGCTCCTGCGCACCGATGCCCAAGGCCAAGCCAGTTTCCAGGTGACCACCGCCAAGACCTGGTACATCCACACCAATCACATGGTGCCCTCTACACAAAAGGCTTTGGATTTTGTGTCGGATCGGGCGTCGCTGAGCTTTGAGATTTCCCCGCACGCCGGGCACTGACAAGTAGGCACGTAGGCGGTACTCTCCCCTTTGACGCCAGTCATGACTTCTTCCATGACTCGCGTCTTTTTGTGGGGACGGACCTCAGGTGCTCAGTCTGTCTCTCATTGGTCGCCCCGCGCCGCGCGCAATCCACGTCGCCGCACCAGATAGAACGCTGCGGGAATCACCACCATAGAGAGCACCGGTGCGGTGAGCATGCCACCCAGCATCGGCGCGGCGATACGTTGCATGACCTCCGAGCCGGCACCGGCACCAACGAACAGCGGAAACAACCCGGCCAGGATGACGGCTACCGTCATCGCCTTCGGGCGCACCCGCTGCACGGCACCTTCGTAGATAGCCTCTTGCAGGGTAGACACATCTTCCGGCGCACCGCTGGCCAAGCGCTGCTCCCAAGCATGACGCAGGTACAGCAACATGATGACGCCGAACTCAGCCGCAACGCCACCCAGGGCGATGAATCCGATCATGCTGGCCACCGAAATCGCATGGCCCAGCCCCCAGATCAACCAGAAACCGCCCACCAACGCCAAGGGCAAGCTGAGCAGGATGATGGATACATCGCTGAGCCGGCGAAACACCATCCAGATGACCAGGAAGATGATCGCCAACGCCGCGGGCACCACCCATTGCAGGCGTGCCAAAGCCCGTTGCAGATACTCGTACTGCCCCGACCACGCCAGACCATAGCCGGCAGGCAAACTCACCTGGGTCTGCACCGCGGCTTGCAGGTCCTGGACCACCGATCCCAAGTCGCGATCGGCCACATCCACGTAGATGTAGCCCACCAACCGGCCGTTATCGCTCTTGAGCATCGGCGGGCCTGGGCTGATTGACAGCTCCGCCACCTGGCTCAAGGTCAGTTGCACACCGCCTGGCGCGATCAGCGGCAGATCCTGCAAGGCCTGCAACGAGTCACGCTGGCCACGGGGGTAGCGCAAGACGATGGGATAGCGTTCGCGCCCCTCGATCGTTTCCCCGATTGGATCACCGCCAACGACCGTGGCAATCAGTTGCTGGAGTTGGCCTTGAGTGAATCCGTAACGTGCAGCGATTTCCGGGCGCACCTGTACATCGACATAGCGCCCACCCGTGACGCGTTCGGCCAGTGCCGAACTCACGCCGGGCACAGTCTTGGCCACCTGCTCGATCTGCTGGCTCAGGCGCTCGATCTGCTCCACATCGGGTCCGGAGACCTTGATCCCAATCGGGCTCTTGATGCCGGTGGCCAACATATCGATGCGATTGCGAATGGGCGGGACCCATAGGTTGGTCAGACCGGGAATCTTGACCGCTGCGTCCAACTCCTGGCGTAGCTTCTGGGGGGTCATGCCCGGGCGCCATTGATCCCGCGGCTTGAAGGTCACGGTGGTCTCAAACATTTCGATCGGTGCCGGATCGGTCGCACTTTCGGCACGGCCCGCCTTGCCGAACACGTGCTCAACCTCCGGTACGGTCTTGATCATCCGGCCCGAGAGCTGGAGCAACTGACGGGCCTTGTCGGCGGACAGGCCGGGCAGGGCCGTGGGCATGTACAACAGGCTGCCTTCTTCCAAGGGCGGCATGAACTCACTGCCCAACCGGCTAAAGGGGATCAAGGTGAGCACTAGCAGCAGGCCGCTGAGCAGCAAGGTGACACCGGGATGTTTGAGGACCCACAGCAGGATGGGCCGATAGCCAGCGATCAGGATGCGATTGATGGGGTTCTGCTGTTCCGGGCGGATGCGGCCGCGGATCAGGTAGCCCATCAAGACGGGGATCAAGGTCACCGACAACCCTGCTGCGGCGGCCATCGCGTAGGTCTTGGTGTAGGCCAGAGGCGAGAACAATCGCCCTTCCTGCGCCTGCAGGGCAAAAACCGGCACGAAAGACAGGGTGATGACCAGCAAGCTGGCGAACAGGGCCGGTCCGACCTCGGCCGCCGAGCGGGCCATCAGCTGCCAGCGCTCCTCACCCTGAGGTTCCCGGCCGTGCGCCTCCCGCCAGTGCTCCAGATGCTTGTGTGCATTTTCGATCATCACCACCGCTGCATCGACCATCGCACCAATGGCGATGGCGATGCCGCCTAATGACAGCAAGTTGGCGGAGATCCCCTGGGCGTGCATCACGATGAAGGCCGCCAGGATACCCAAAGGCAGGGTGATGACGGCCACCAACGCCGAGCGTAGGTGCCACAGGAACAGCAGGCATACCAGCGCTACGACCAGAAACTCTTCGCCAAGCTTGTGGGTGAGGTTGCGTACCGCATCCTGGATCAGCTCGGAGCGGTCGTACACCGGCACCACTTCCACGCCCTCGGGCAAGCTGGATTGCAACGCCTGCAGTCGCGCTTTGACGTTCCGAATGGCCCCCAAGGCATCCTTGCCGGTCCGCAGGACGATCACGCCGCCGGCCACCTCACCTTGACCATCCAACTCTGCGATACCACGACGGAAGACCGGCCCGCGACTGATCGTGGCCACCTCGCCGAGCAGGACGGGGATGCCGTCGTTGCCGGTTACCGGCACCTGTTCGAACGCCTCCTGTGTGCGCAGGTAGCCTTCGCTGCGCACCATCAGTTCGGCTTCGCCTTGTTCGATCACCGAGCCCCCGGTAGCGCCGTTGGCCGCATCCACCGCCTCGATGAGCTCGGCCACCGTCAGTCCACGGGCCGCCAACGCCTGCGGATCGGGCTGGATCTGCCAGGCGCGCACCGCACCGCCCACACTGGCTACTTCAGCCACGTCCGGCACGGTTTTTAGCTCATAACGAAGAAACCAGTCCTGCAACGCACGCAGCTGCCCCACATCACGTTGACCTGTCCGATCCACCAAGGCGTACTGGTAGATCCAGCCCAGTCCTGTCGCATCAGGACCCAGCGCCGGATTCACATTCGGCGGAAGTCGATCGCGTACCTGGCTCAAGTACTCGAGCACTCGAGAGCGCGCCCAGTAAAGATCAGTGGCATCGTCAAACAGGATGTAGACGAATGAATCACCGAAGAAGGAGAAGCCGCGTACCGCCTTCACGCCCGGCACGGACAACATCGTGGTGGCCAACGGGTAGGTGACCTGGTCTTCGATGATGCGCGGGGTTTGCCCCGCCCATTGCGTGCGGATGATGACCTGGGTATCGGACAGGTCCGGCAGCGCATCCAGCGGCGTGTTCTTTACCGACCAGATACCGACCACCGCCAGCAGCGCGGCGGCAACCAGCACCAGCACGCGATTGGCGATGCAAGCATGGATCAGGCGCGCGATCATGGTGTGCCCTCCATCGCTTCGGACATGACCTCGCTTGCCTGGCAATCAGCGGCTGCGGCGGGGCCGAACTTGGGTACCAACTGCATATCCATGAACGGTGACTTGCCCGGCTTGTCGAAATGCTTCTCCGGCACCATCGGGTCATACCAGTACTGCACCGGGCAGCGCGGCGGCGTAGAGGTGGAGGTGTCTGGCGCGACAGGCGCCGGCTGTCTGGACGGTGACGGCACGACAGTGCGTGGTTCGTGCCCGGCGTCATGGCGCTCGTGCACACCTGATGCGCTGGCAGGGCGTGTCGGTTGTGCAGCACCCAGGCGCTCCAACGCACCGGAGAGACTGGCTTCGGAGTCGAGCAAGAACTGACCCGAGACGACCACGCGTTCACCACCGGCCAAGCCTGCCACGATCTGCGTGCGCCCTTGCACGCTACGTCCCACACTCACCCGCACTGGCCGGAAGCTCCCGTCCGGATCCTGCACGATGACCCGGCTGTCCCGCCCGGTGGCGATCAGCGCCTCCGTGGGAACGACTGGCAGGGCCTGCTCGGCGTCGGGCTGCACCAGAACCTCGGCGAACATGCCCGGCACCAGCCGACGCTGCGGGTTGCGCAGCACAATTCGCGCCCGCTGCGTGCGACTAGCCATGTCGACCTGGGGAAGCAACGCCTGGATCTGTCCGGCAAAGCGCTCTGCCGGCCAGGCACTGACCGTGGCCTGCACTGAGGTCCCCGGCCGCAAGGTGCCCAGCGCTGCCTGGGGTACCGAGGCCTCCAGCCACAACGTGTCCAGCCCATTGATCTTGAACAGTGGCGTACCGGGCATCACCGTCTGTCCCTCGCGTGCCAGGATCTCGGTCACGACACCACTGTGGTCTGCGCTAAGCACGACGCCACTTCTGGCCGAGGCGCCAGAAGGAACACCCAACGAACGCAACCGTTCTTGCGCCGCACCCTGCAGCTCACGCGCGCCCGCGGACTGAGCTTGGCTCAGGGCATGTGCTTCGGCGATGGCCGCGTTCCATGCCGGGGCCTGCACGGTGGCCAGCGTTTGACCACGACGAACCTCGGTAAACGGCGCCTTTACCTGCACGTGGGTGATCAAGCCTTCCATGCGCGCACTGATCACGCTTTCCTGGGTCAGATCCCACGTCAGTGTGCCCGGCACGCGTACGGCAGTCCCTAGTAACTCTACCGTCACTTCCTGAGTGCGTATGCCCACGTTCTGCTGCAGGCGCGGATCGATCTGCGTTCCGCCCCCTATGGCCTCATCTGCGTATTTGGGCAGCAACTCCATATCCATGAACGGAGATTTGCCCGGCTTGTCGAATCGCTGCTCCGGCGCCATGGGGTCGTACCAGTACAGCACCTTGCGTGCTTGATCTGCGACGCTCGTGCCGGGGGGCGGGGTGGTATCAGAGGTTCGAGTCATCCAGGCGTAGCCGCCGGCAAAGCCGAGCGCCAGCAACCCGAGGGCCACGGCGAGCTGTGTGAGACGCGTCTTGGTCGGGCTCATGGCGTGTTCTCCTCATGGGGTAGCAGATAGGCCAGTGCCGCCCAGGCACGGCCCTGTTCGCCCAGCAGACGGGCGTTCTCCAGGTGCAATTCGATCTCATCGCGCCGCGCTTCCAGCCACGGCTGCAGGTCGGCACCGGCGCCGTAGGCGGCCAACGCCGTGCGTGCACGATCGCGCGCCAAAGGCAGGCTCTGCGTGTTCTGGCGCTCCAACTGGCCGGTTAACCCGCGCCATCGCGCTATCGCGCGTTGCACCGACTCGGCTTGGATGCGCCGGGCCTCATCGCGCTCTGCGGACACCGCCTCCAGCTCGGCCCGCCGTGCCGCGATGCCTCGTGCTTGGCGGTTCTTCTGGAACAGCGGCAGGCCCACACCCACTTCCACCATGAGCATGTCGCTGCGCGCCATGCCGTCGGGTGCGCGCTCGCGACGTCCGTAGGTGAGCTCCACACTCCAATCCGGGCGGGTTTCGGCCACGGCCGCATCCACCTGGGCCTGGGCTAAGCTCTCGCGTGCCTCCCAGCCCAGTAGTGGCGTGTGTTGGTCCAGTTTGGCCAGCAGTTGGGTGGGCTCCAATGGCAACTGCGAAAAATCCGGTGCCGCACCACTGGCCAAGATCGCCTCTGGTGCAATACCCAACCACCGCGCCAGGCCGGCCTGCGCGGCGGCGTGCTCCGCATGTACCTGCTCCAGGCGATTGTCCAACTGCAGTAGGGCGGCCTGGGCGGCAAGCACATCACTGGCCCCGGCCGTGCCGCCTGCCAAGCGAGCACGCGCCGCACGCTCGGCTATACGGGCCGGCTCGCGCAGACCTTCCAACGCATCTACGGCTTGCTGCGTACTCCACAGCTCGATCCAGGCCAGCGCGGCCGCTTGGGCCACCATCTGCTGTTCGGCCATCGACAGTGAGCGCGCTTGCGCCAGCGTCGCTTGCGCCAACGCGTGCTCGGCACGTCGTTTCGCACGCGCAGGAAACTCCTGCATCAGACCGATTTGCTGGGTGGTCATCTCATCGGCCCGCAAGCTGAAGGCATCGGGTCCGCTGACGGGCCAGTTCGCCAGCCCCACGATCAAACGTGGGTCGGGAAGCGCGCCAGCACGCGCGGCTTCTTCGGTACTGGCATCGATCTGCGATCGGCGCACCTGCAGGGTTGGGGCGTTAGCAAGCGCCCGTTGTAGGGCTTCTGTGTAGCTGATCGGGATAGCGGGCGATGCCGCCAGCACAGGACCACTGAGCGCCAGGGCAAACACGAACCCACACGCCATCTTGCGCCTTGCACGCAAGAAGAAAGACATCTCCATAAGACCTCCGGGAAACGACAACGAGCGCGCTGCAACGCATGCAGCACGAGCACGGGTCAATCCAGGAGGGGGCTTAAATCAGCAGGCTACAGAAGCGCTGCAGGGGAGGCGGATCGGACACGCACACCGGAACATCCCGATAGAACTGCGCGTGTACCGGTGGCAACAGAGCCTGCACCAGCGCGAAGGCGGCCAGCGCGGGCTGGTAAGGCACTTGAGGGGCCTTCGCATCGGCCGTGGCGATGTGATCGCGCTGGCAATGCTGGTCGCACAACGCCGGAGCATCGGGATCCGGCGTGGACATCTCTTCGCAACCGACCATCAGGGTCGCTTGTCCAGCTTCCACCGATTCCAGCGGACAGGCGTAAGCCACCAGCGCGAGTTGCTGCAGCAGCAGCGCCCACAGTCCCAGCCATGCCAGTCGGGCACGAGAACGGGGTCGCCGCCATCGCCTCAGCAGCCTCACCATGACAGCTCCCGCACGCCCGAAGCAGCGCCTGCGGACGCTGGGCAGATCAGGGCAGGGGACGTGCGAGCTCTCATGATGGCCAGTCTAGCCCTCTTGGGGCCGACTGTCATTGATCAGGATCAAGCCCTCGCGCGGACTCAGCGGTGGCATCCGCCGCAGCAGGAGGATGCGGCGGCCGGGGCGGCCGGCGTACCAGCCTCAGAAGGGAGCACCGCAGCGATCACATAGCCTTGCCGCTGGATGGCCTCAACCGCCTGTTCTACGGCAAGCAGGCCCTCGACCTTGACCACGCCACTGCCCAGATCGACGACCACCTGGGCGTGGGGGTCAAGGGCCTGAATGGCTTGGGTGACCGTTCGGACACAGTGACCACAGGTCATACCTTCAACAACGAGATTCATGGACAACCCTCCAAAAGCATCGGCGGTTTGCCGACGGTGTCACGATGAGCCTTCCCACGGTGGGAAGGTCAAACGACAGGCAAGTTGAGTGGTGATCCGTCCCGCGTTGTTGACCTTCCCATCATGGGAAGGCTCAGGCTACCTGCTCGTTCCTATTGGCCCTCACTCCATGGACATAACGCTCACTTATGCGAATTAAGTTATTGATTATATTACATTAATACAGGAATCGCAAGGTCTGTAGTTGCACCGTGCCCTGGCCGGCCACAAACGCGATAAGCTAAGCATTCCTTAGTGCTAGTCATTCTTGATGTCATGACGATGCCATCTGAGCGCACCCGCAATGTGCTGCAGGCGGGCGCGTTCCTCAGGCAGCTAGCGGCCAGCCAAGCCGTGCCTAAAGAGGTGCGGCAAGAGGCATATCGACTGCTGCGGCACTATCCAACCGTCAGCGACATCGAGGCGATTGCTGAGCACGAAGAGCGGCTGCGAGCGCTGACCCAGTCGGCCTTCGTACGACCCTACCTGAGCAGCGAGATCGAGGCGGATTGGTTCTCCGGGTACCCGCTTGGCCCTCATCGCATCTGACCATGAAGCAACCGAGCAGGCCGCGTGGAAGAGGGACTACGTCTGCGGAGACAGCGCTGGAGGCTTCCTTTGAACGGGCCCGCGACAGTGCAGCCGAGGAACGCGCATTCTTCAAGCGACTGATGGATGCGATCGTGTACGTGCATGCGCCCATCTCGGACGACGCGCAGACACTGCGGCTGGTCCAGTTCCGCCATCCTGACGGTTTCGATGCGATCCCTTTCTTTACCTCGCTCGACAAGGCGCAGGCGGCCAGCTCGTCTGCTGTCAGAATTCTGGGAGTTTCAGGCCGTGAGCTGCTAACCGGTACTCGCGGCGCGACGTTGATGCTCAATCCCAACTACGGCGGCGTTGTCCTGTACCCGGAAGAGGTTGCGACATTGTTGGATACGGGCTTTCTGGCCAGGGTGGAACGTCTGGCGCCGGCGGAGTTCGCGGTGAGACCTGCCCAGGCCGCGCCGGCTTGGCTCGCTCCGGCCATCAGCGGCAGCCTTGAGCACGCCGACTTCGTCTCGTCGGCCTATCTCCTGGAAACTCACTCGTCAGGGGGCGTCGAACAGCCTCCCGGTCTGTTGATCTGGCTGGTGGTGGACCTGGCTTTCGCCGAGCGGGCGGCTCGTCTGGTGACCACCGCCATACAGCCCTTATGCTCAGATTTGGACGTCATCATCGACTTGGCGGTCCACGACGTATCGCTGCCTTTGCCGGCGGGCTTGGATGATCCCCAGATCCTGCCCATATTTTTTCACGAGAATCAAGCCAACTTGAGCACAGCTCATCGGCCTATGAGCCCTGAAGATAAGCTACTAGCACTCCTTCCGGGATTGACCGAGGAAGAGAAGGAACGGCGGACCCGCGAGGGTATGGCCGACGTCGACGCTGGACGTACGATCCCGCACGAGGAACTACTGCAATGGATCAGGCGACGGTCAGAGCCTTCTTGAAGGTTTCCGTTGGGTCAGGAGCGTGGAAACTCTTGAATCCAATATTCAAGAAGGGCACGCGTGCCTGAGCAGTACTCCAGGAATGCCTGTGTCACGCGGCTTCTGGTTCAATCAAGCCTAGGTCTGTAATCCACGAACTGCCTGACGTCGAGGGGTGTTTCCTCGTTGAATCATGGTGTTAGAGACGATTCGGCTGTTTTTCTCACGAATCCCTGCCGACCTTCTTGCTCAAAAGGACCGAACTCACGCAGCACAGCCAGAATCTCGGCCAAGTGGTCCACAGGCTGGCCGCTCGGGAGGAACTGCCATGTCGGGTAGCGGTAACTGGGCGACGGATTGGTGACGTAGACCCCCAGCAACTTGCCAGCGCGGCGCAACTGGCTGACCAAGCGGCCACCGTTCGGAGCATGAGAGCCAAGCCCCTGACTGACCTGTGCTGCAGTGAGCCATTGCTCAGCAAGTGTTTGGCGCGCGTCAGCCGCATCTCGGAGGATCCGTTGAGCGGGCGTAAAGGTGTCGAAGTGCATTCAGCCGCCTCGCACTATGGAGACCACACAGAACACGAGTCTAGCAAGTCGGAAGATTGTGGGCGATCTGTGGGGAAAACGTCCCAAGCCTCACGAATAGGGCACGCCCGCGGAGGGGAGCGGCATGCTCCCCATTTGGAATTCAAGCCTGGTCGTCAACTGGCGCAGTTGGCCCGTTGTTTTTAACAGCCTGAATTCCTGCCTCGCGGGCCTGGGTGGAAGAGTAGGTCTCACTGGTACCAATGCGCTCGCCATTAGCGGCCTTGAGGTTGAACATAGGCTGGCCGTTTGCCGCGTTCTTGCGCTCATAGCGCGAATCTTCAGGAGAGTTCGCCTTGACTGAAGCAATTCCAGTCAGTGCCCCTTGCTTGGAGGCATACAATTCACTGGTGAGGATGATCTCGTTGTTGCCGGCCTTAAGGACAAAGCGGTACTGCGTTCCCGAACGACTCAGAACATATCGAGCTGCCATGCAAGTTCCCCTAGCTGCGCCTGGATTGGCCAAGCGAATCTGTCAGAGGAAATCCTGAGTGTCTATCAGGGAAAGCCGCACCTCGACGAAAGATCGGCAGCATCCGGCAAAAACCGAAGCCATATAGACATTCACATCGCCCTGACAAACATAAGATGCGTTATGCGAGGTAACGCATGGATTTTATTGTGTTTTTTGAGTACGTCCCGATAGTACACCGAGTCGTCAACCTCATCAATACCTGGCGCAGCCCAGGACGCACGTAGCGCGAACGGCATGGGCATCATCACCAGCGCGGCCGGGCCACGCCTAGTGGCCGGCTGAAAGGCGAGCTAAAAGCGTGGGGGAAACGTCCCGAATTGCCTGGTCAAGGTTCAGCGCAAGGATCAGGGTTCACCAGCGGCCATCATCGCTAGAAGAGGAGAACTCTTGCTTGGCCACGGCCAGGACCAGATCCGGATCCAGAGCAAGTACCTCTGATGGCTTCGCGCCGGACAATAGAGCATGCGGAGCGACCAGCCACTCGATTTCCTCCCACCCAGACGTAGGTTCGCCGCTTGAAACGCCATATGGCCCACGCAGTAGCGCCAACACTGCAGAGAGGCCAGCCCAAGGTGTCCCAGCAGGGTCGAGCTGCCACTGTGGAAAGAGATAGAGCTTCCGTTCTGCGATCCACACGCCCAAAACGCTGTCAGATTGAAGGCATTGCTTCAGGGTCCGGCCTTGGAGGGCATCCGGGCTCAGCAACGCTTCGAAAGTGTCCGCATCGAGCCAATCTGTCGCGACATCCACCCTGGCTTGAGCAGACGCGGTCGTTTCCGATGGTGGATCCCAGTGCATAGGACGCCTGCTGCAGAAGCTGCTTGCCACAAGAATGCCACGGCTCGCCACTCAGGTAACCTGTGGGGGAAACGTCTCAACCCATCTGACCAGTCAGGCCGAGGGCTGCCCACAAGCGCAGCTAGCCGTCGGCAGCGCGTGTTACGGTGCAGTACCGATACATCTGATCCACCATTGGGCGAGGTGACGACCATGAATCTGATGACTGCCATGCTCCGCGGATTCGTCCAGGGCGCGAGGGAAACCCCGGCCGGGTTCTTCTCTCCGATAACTGGCCTGTGGCGGATCATGTCTACTCAGACAGATCGGGCCATCGGCAGGCACCGGCGGAAAGCGCTTCGATGAGGACGGACAGGCCTTCGATGAAGTAAGAGGCTCCTTAAACTGCGAGCTCAACTGGTCCTGTAACGGTAGATGTGTGCAACGGGCCAATCTACAGCCAGAAATCTCTGCATGGATTCACGGCGAGCCAGTATTGTCTGCCTGAAGGGGCAGAATCTCTGCCTGATCAGGGCAGAATTGTCTGTCGACGAACAATGTGCAGCGCGCCCGCGACATCCTCCGGGCCGAAGGTAAGAACCCCTCGGTGGACGCCGTCCGCGTGGCGCTGGGCAACACTGGGTCCAAAACCACCATCCATCGCTACCTGAAGGAGCTGGAAGAGGAGGAAGGGCAAGGCCTACGCGCCAAGATCGCTGTCAGCGATGCCCTGCAGGACCTGGTCGCGCGGCTGGCCGAGCGACTGCACGGCGAGGCCGAGGCGCTGATCGCCCAAGCGCAAGAGCGCTTCCAGGCCGAGCTGCAAGCGGGCACCCAAACCTTGGAACAGGCCCGGCAAGAGGCCGGAAGCCTCAGTGCGCAGCTTCAGCGCACCGAGGCGGCGCTGCAGACAGAGCGCGAGGCCGGCGAAGCGGCTAGGCGCGACTTGGCCAGCCGTACCACTGAACTGGCCCAGCTAGAGGAGCGCATCGCGGGCCTCACAGCGCGACTGACCGAGCACGAAAGCCATGCGCGCTCCCTGGAACAGAAGCACGAGCATGCCAGGGAAGCCCTTGAGCACTACCGCACCTCGGTCAAAGACCAGCGCGAGCAGGAGCAACGCCGGCATGAGCACCAGGTGCAGGAACTGCAGGTCGCCCTGCGCCAAGCCAACGAAGTGTTGACCACCAAAAACCACGACCTGGTGCAGCTCAACAGGGAAAACGGCCAATGGCTGGAACGCCACACTCGGCTGGAAAGGGAGTTAGCGCAGTTGCGCCAGACCATCCAGACACAACAAGGCGAGCTCGATACGCTGCGCCTCACAGCGGCCGAACACCAGGCGCTGCAGGTGCGCTGGAGCCAAGATACCCAGAGTTTGGAAGCAGTACGACAGGAGCTCACCCAAGCTCGGACCGAATTGACCCAGGAGCGCGAACGACGCGAGCACGCCGAGGCGGGGACCCTGCGCGCCACGGTGCGTCTGAGCACCTTGGAGCTGCTTTTGGCCCAGCTACAGCCGGCCAGTACCGGCGGTAAAGGCTCGAAGCGGATCTCATCGGAAGAGACGCCGGAGCCATAACCTAGGTTGAGAACACTAGGCGCAACGATCGCAAGGAGCTTTGCTATGACCGTGGTAACGACCACACCCCCGGAAATCACCCGTGCAGTGCGGCGCCTGACCGATTCCGTCGTGCGCGGCGCAGAGCCCGTCTATCTGCCTGTGCAGCCGGAAGCCGATGCGATCGTGCATGAGTGCTTTCCCAACGTGCAAGCGAAGATCACGCGGGACGGCGGCCAGATGCGGTGCGGTTGGCAGCTGTGGGAATGGCCGCACGTGCTGGTGGAGGCAGAATTCCATGCCGTGTGGGTCAGCCCCGAGGGTGAAATGGTCGACATCACGCCAAAGCCTGAAGGTGAGACACGCATTCTCTTTGTGCCCGATCCGCGCAGACGCTACGAGGGCTTGGCCATCGACAACGTCCGCATGCCGTTACGCGATGACATGCTCATCAAGCACTTCATCCAGATGTCTGAAGCGATAGTCCGGGTGATGAACCGCGGCGAGCGAGCATCCCAATATGGAGAGGTGAGCGTTCCCGCCAATGAAATCCAGCCCCTTCTACAGGCCAGGGATTTCTTGGGCCAGTCACTCGGTGCGGGACTGCGTGAACATACGCCGTGCCTGTGTGGCAGCGGCAGCAAGTACAAGCGCTGCCATGGCGCGCAAGTAGAAGCATTCTTCCGTCATTGACGGTGGTGCCCCCGGTCGGAATCGAACCGACGTGTACGCGCTTATCTGGCGCGTGCTCTCACCGGGGTATAAGGCCGGCGCTCTGACCAACATGAGCAACAGGGGCGTGATCGATCAATGCGATCACGCCGGTATTCGGTGGCCGAGCTGGCAGATGTGACTCATGGCGCAAGCATACCCAATTCGCTCAATGCATCAAAGCCAGCAGAGCTTCTATACCCTGAGTCGCCGGTACGACTTGGCCCATGCTGGCGGCGGCAGGCGATCGGTAGCGACCAGCCACGCCATCCGCAACGCCTGCGCATCCGCCAGCGCGTGATGGCGCTTGGCGTTTTGCTCCGGATGTGCGGCGAACCAATCTTCTACCAGCATTCCCGTGAGGCCGTCCTTCAGCATGCGCGTCAGGATGGGGGTGGGAATTGGGCCGCAGGCTGCAGCCTGCTCGTCAGGCAGTTCAAAGCCATCCAAGGCGTACTGCAAGAGGTGCAAGTCGTTTGGGTAGTCCGCCATCACCGCTGGCGTCGCAACCGACCCCAGAAAGGCACGAAGCGCCGTGGTCAAAGCCGCATCCGACATGGCCGCATTTCCGCGGGTCAGCAGCGGGTATACGGCCTGGCGAACAAAGTCGGTCGGCGTTTCGGAAAGATCGGCACGTTCGGCGTAAAAGTCCTGCTCCCCATCCTCCCGGACCAGCGCGAGGCTGACCAACTCAGCGCCCAATACATCGGACCACTCGGTATCAAGAAAGTAATATGTCACCGCCATCACTCCATGGTGCCACAACACCATGCGATAAATAACCCGTTGCATGGTGCAACGTGAAATCTGGGGAAGGAGGTAGTCCCGTCGTCACAAAACGGCTCTCCGACCTCGTCGCCGTTGGGCGCAGCGGCCCAATATGCAGGGATAGTGGGTTTGTTAGCTGTTGCCGAGGTTGTCACTTCCGGCCCTGGGCAGGGTGCTTTCATCCATCTTGGGGCGTTTGCCGATGGGTAACGCTCCGCTGATCATGTATACGACGTCCTCGGCTATGTTGGTTGCGTGGTCACCAACCCGCTCGATATTTTTGACGACGAACAGCAGGTGAGCTAAGTCAAATGCGGAGGCGCGGTCGTCGGCCATGCATTGGACGATATCCT
Source organism: Stenotrophomonas sp. GD03794 (assembly GCF_029842145.1). Classification (NCBI taxonomy): domain Bacteria; kingdom Pseudomonadati; phylum Pseudomonadota; class Gammaproteobacteria; order Lysobacterales; family Lysobacteraceae; genus Stenotrophomonas; species Stenotrophomonas sp. GD03794. Next base: position 14,711 of record NZ_JAOCFV010000043.1, on the reverse strand, counting down.
TGAACAAGATCGTGTGCATCGCGTCAATTACTGCATCTTCCTCCCAAACGCGATAAGCCGAATGAATGTCCATCGTGGCAAAGGACTCCCGCGCTGATTTCAGCTGCAATAGCGTGAGCTCGGCCATACGCTGCATAGGCTCCGCAAGCTCTGCTGGTATCGGAGCCTCGCTCATTGCCATCGAGCGTTTGGCAATGTTGTAAGCAAGATCGCCCACGCGCTCCAGGTTTGAACTAATTCGGATTGCCGCCATCACATGGCGAAGGTCGATCGCTAGCGGCTGTCTACGCGCGATCATGCTCACAGCGTCGCTATCAATCTGCGCCGCAAGCCGGTTCAGTCGCTCCTCACGCTCTGCCACTTCCTTGGCCATTTGCTCGTTGCCACGCCGTAGCGACCAGACGGCATCCGTAAGCTGCTGTTCGGCAAGGATGCCGAGCTCAAGGATGTGTGAAGTAAGCCCCCGCAGCTCGACATCGAAAGACTGGACAATATGGTCGGTCATGACCTTTGCTCCTCAGCCGAAACGGCCGGTGATGTACTCGTGGGTCTTCTGCTCTTTCGGATTGGTAAAAAACTCCGCCGTAGGGCCACTCTCAATGAGCTGTCCCATGTGCATGAATGCCGTCCTGTCCGAGATCCGCGCAGCCTGCTGCATGTTGTGGGTAACAATGACGATGGTGTACTGCGCACGCAACTCGTCGATCAGCTCTTCAATCCGCGCAGTTGCAATGGGATCGAGTGCAGATGTGGGTTCATCAAAGAGAATTATCTCGGGGTTGGGCGCCAGCGCCCTGGCTATGCACAGACGCTGCTGCTGACCGCCGGACAACTCGAATGCTGACTTACCAAGCCTGTCCTTCACCTCATCCCAGAGGGCCGCTCCGCGCAATGCGCGTTCGACATGCTCAGTGACAACTGATTTGTTGCGCACACCGCGAATCATGATCCCTGAGGCCACGTTGTCAAAGATCGATTTCGGGAACGGATTTGGCTTCTGAAAAACCATGCCAATGCGCAGCCTCACGCGCATCGGGTCCACATCCGGCCCTACGATATTCAGGTTCTCCGGCATGAGGGTAATCGCGCCGGAGTACCGGTTATTCGGATACAGGTCATGCATCCGGTTGAAGCAGCGCAGTAGCGTACTTTTGCCGCAGCCCGAGGGGCCGATCAGCGCAGTGACCTGGTTGCTGCCGATCGACAGGTTGATGTCCTTCAGCGCGTGGAACTTGTCATAATGGAAGTCAAGCCCACGGACCTCAGCACGCACCGTCGCATCGTGGGCGGGGGTTGAGGTGCGTTCGGCCACGGGAACCGGAATTGAGATGGTCGAGTGATTCATGTTGTCTCCGTGGATCACCGCAAGCGGCGGCGAAGGCGGTAACGCAGCCAGATTGCAAAGCCGTTCATCAGCAGGGTCATGCCCAGCAGCACCAGCCCGGCGGCGGCTGCATTCACGTGAAAGCCAGCCTGCGGTCGCGACACCCAGTTGAACATCTGGATGGGCATCACGGTGAAGGGGGAGCTGAGCCATTCAAAACTGATGAAGGGAGCAGATGCCTGGATTGGTGACGGCGGCAGGAAGGCAATGAAGGTCAGTGCGCCGATGGTGATGATCGGCGCGGTTTCGCCAATGGCCCGCGACATGCCCACGATGGCGCCAGTCAGGATTCCCGGACGCGCGGCCGGAAGCAGAAAGATGCTGACGGTCTGCCACTGATCTGCCCCCAGCCCGAAAGCAGCCTCGCGGATGTCTTGAGGAATGGCACGCAGTGACTCGCGGGTCGCGACAATGATGATGGGCAGGATCAGCAGAGCAAGCGTCATGCCCGCGACCAGGATCGTTTGGCCGAGCCCGAACATCTGGACGAAGAGCCCCAGTGCCAGCAGTCCGAAGATGATCGAAGGAACGCCAGCAAGGTTGGTGACATTGACCTCAATAAAGTCGGTGACCCAGTGCTTCGGGGCGTATTCCTCAAGATAGACGCCTGCGGCGACCCCCACCGGCACGGCAAGGACCCCGGTCACCAGCATGACAAGGCAAGTACCGATCCACGCCGAGAGAATACCGGCAGACTCAGGTCGGCGAGAGGGGAAGTTGGTGAAAAAGTCTGGAGTGAGTCTGGCCGCGCCGTCGACTACGAAGTCGGCTACAAGCGCCATCAGAATGGTCAGGGTCAGGAACAGTACCAGCAGCCCGAGCACGGTGAAGCACAAGTCTGAAACTCTTGCGCGCCGTGTAATTGCAGCATCGTCAAGGCCCATGGGCTCGATGTGGTCGCGCATCAGTAGGCCTCCCGGTAGCGCTTGCGGAGCCAGAAGGCGAAGAGGTTGAAACTGAACGTAAGTGCGAAAAGCGTCAATCCGGCGGCGAAGATGGTCTGATAGGCAATCGACTCATGTGGAAGATCGCCCATGCTCAACTGCACGATGTATGAGGTGATAGTTGCTGCACCCTCGAGCGGATTGGTCGCGATCCTGGCCTGCTGGCCGGCAGCGATAGCCACTACCATAGTCTCGCCGACCGCCCGCGACATTCCGAGCAAGTAAGCGGCGGTGACGCCCGAGAGCGCAGCTGGCGTCACCACCTTCAGTCCGGTCTGCAGGCGGGTGAATCCCAGTGCGTATGCCCCCTCACGCAGCGAATCAGGCACGGCGCGCATGGCATCTTCGCTCATGGATACGATGTAGGGCAAGATCATGATGCCGATGACCACCCCAGACACGAGCAGGTTGAAGCGCGCCAGACCCGGGATGAAGGATTGAAAGATGGGCGTCAAGAACAGCAGAGCGAAGTACCCGAAAGCGACCGTTGGTACGCCTGCAATGAGCTCAAGGAACGGCTTTACCGCTTCACGGAGCCTGGGCTTGGCGAACTCGCTGAGATACAACGCGAGAATCGTGCCGGCAGGCACGGCAACAACCAGGGCAATGGCCGTGGTCATCAGCGTACCCGACAGTAGTGTCATGATCCCGAAGTGCTTCTCTTCGAAGACGGGCGTCCACTGCGTATCGGTCAGGAAGTCCACGATGGACACCTGAGTGAAGAACTTCAAGCTCTCACTGAGAAGGACGTAGAGGATGCCGAAGGTGACCAGAACTGATAGCGCCGCTGCGACGAACAGTACCAGGCGAATGCCTGTGTCGATGGCATGGCGGCGGCGCAGAAATGCGTCGCTTGGCTGAAGCGGGACAGGACCCACATCGAGGAAGGAACCACTACTTTTCATCAGACGGCCTCAGCCAGCGCGCACATCGCTGTGCGCGCCGACCATGATTGTCAGTAAACCAGCTTCTCTTTCAGCAGCTCGTCGATGGAAACGCCAATCTTCGAGCCAGTGAAGCCGGTGCCAATCTCCCGCTTTGCAAAGCGCTCGCGCATTGCGGCCAATGCGTTCTCCGGCAGCGGCACATAGCCCACCTCCTGCACCAATCCTTCGGAGTGCTTGGAGTCCAGATAGAACTCGACAAAGCGCGCGACCTCGGGCTTGGTTTCGGCGGCCTTCTTGCTTACGTAGATGAAGATCGGGCGCGACAGAGGCTGATACTGGCCGGAGCGCGCGGTTTCGACGCTGGGCGCGACCGCCTGGGCGGCGGCGTTGGTCTTGATGCCTACTGCCTTGAGCTTGTCGGCGTTCTCTTCGTAATAGGCCAAACCGAAGAACCCCAGTGCATTGGCATCACCCGAGACTCCCTGCACCAGCACGTTGTCGTCCTCCGAGGCCGTGTAGTCGCCGCGACTGGAGTGCTCCTTGCCAACGATTGCAGCGGTGAAATAGTCGTAGGTGCCCGAATCGGTGCCCGCACCGTAGAGGACCAGCGGCTTGTCCGGGAAGCTCGGACGAATCTGGTTCCAGTTGGTGATCTTGCCCTGTGCTTCAGGGACCCACATGGCCTTCAGTTCGTCGACGGTGAGGTCATTGGCCCAGGTGTTCTGTGGGTTGACCACAACTGTCAGAGCGTCCATCGCGACTGGAAGCTCGATGTACTCTACGCCAGCGGCCTTGCAGGCTTCCTTCTCCTCACCCTTGATCGGGCGCGACGCATTGGAGATGTCGGTTTCGCCGCGGCAGAACTTCTTGAAGCCGCCACCGGTTCCTGACATGCCGACCGTTACTTTGATGCCGGCATTTTCTTTCTGGAACTCTTCAGCCATCGCTTCGGTGACGGGAAACACGGTCGACGAGCCGTCCGTGCTCACCATGCCGGTGATCTCGCCGGCTTTTGCAGGTGCCCCGGCACTGTCCTGGTCAGTGGTAGCAGGTGTTCCAGACGGCGAGCAGGCGAGGATGCTGAGCGTTGCGGCGGCAAGCAAAGTGAGGCGCAGGTACATGTAAGTCTCCGAGGTTCAGATGAGCATGGGTGCGATGGTTAGGTACCCCCCGACTCCCCAGCCGGGCGGTACACGACTATTTGAGCGGCCGCGGTGGGGCAGGGACCTCCGCCACGCAATCGCAGGCGGGATCGGTGGGATGAGGCTGCAGACAGAGCTCGGAACGACCGCCGCAGCAATCGTCCAGCAGGAAGGCCAGCAAACCATGCATGCCGTCCAGGCAGGCGCGATAGCGCACGAAGCGGCCTTCGCGGGTGCCGCAGATCAATCCGCCTCGGCTCAGCACGGCCAGATGGTTGGACAAGGTGTTGTGCCGCATTCCCATCATGTCGGTCAGGACACCGGCGGTCAGTCCTTCCGGCTCGTGGTTCACCAGCGTGCGGAAGATCACAAGACGTGCGCCGTTGCTCAGTGCCGACAGTGCATCCAGCGCATGGTCGATCGACATCGATGCGCTGAGTGAGCGCCGTTCGAAGTAATCAAAATCCAAGACGCGTTGGGGCTGGGCCATCACGGTGCTCCGATTGCACAAGATGTCGACATGTCGAGATATATCGACATGACGAAATGGTGGGCCCTCTATGTGACACCGTGATGACACACACCTATTCAGTTATCGATCAACGTCGCTCACAAAAAATCCCGCGGGAGCGGGACGTTGAGGGGAGCAAGCTGGCACGGTTGGCAACAGGGGTCAGCTACCTGTCCTGGTGGTCTGCGCAATAGGCAGTGACCTGCCTCACCGCCTCGCGGGCGTAACGCGTGACCCCAATCAGCGTGGCAGAGGCCATGCCGTTCCAATCCCCGTATCCCAACAACCAAACCGAGGGCACCGCCAACGCGCGCAGGCCGCTGCCGTCGACCTCCACCTGGCCCTGCGGGGTTACAAGGTCCAGGCCCTTCAGGTGCGACAACGCCGGGCGGAAGCCGGTGCACCAGATCACTGCATCGAACGCCCGCTCGGTGCCGTCGGCCCATTGCATGCCGGTGGGGGAGAAGCGGGCCGGCGGTGGGACTGCGGCGAGCACCCCGCGCGCCCGCGCGTCGAGCACCGGCGGCACCATGACGATGTCGCCGAAACCGCCTGGTGGCAGGTCAGGCTCCCGGCCTTCCTGCTGCGCCTTCCATCGCTCAGTCGCGCGTTCGAACAGCACGCGGCCGTCGACGTCATCGGCCAGGAACGCCGGTTCGTGCTGTGTGATCCAGGTGGTTTCCGCCACCGTCGATACTTCGGCCAGAATCTGCGCACCGGAATTGCCACCACCGATGATGGCCACCCGCATTCCGGCGAACGGCGCAGGGGTGCTGTAGTGAGCGGAGTGCAGCTGGATCCCCGCAAATGACTCCAACCCTTGGTACTCAGGCGTGTAGGCTTCCCCCCATGTTCCGGTGGCGCTGATCACCGCCCGCGCCAACCATTGCCGACCGTCCCTGGCCACCACCCGCAGACGCTCGCCAAAGTGGCTGACTCGTTGCACGCGGATAGGGCGAAGAACGGGCAGCGCATATTTTTGTTCGTACTGCGCCAGATAAGCGAGCACTTCGGCACGCGCAGGGTAGGGGCCTTGGCTGGCGGGCATGGGCCATCCGGGAATGGAGCTCCAGCCCGCCGGGGAAAACAGATGCAGCGAGTGCCAGGCATGCTGCCATGCGCCGCCGGGCGACGCTTCCGCATCGAGAATTACATAGGACAGCCCGCTGCGGCGCAGGAAATAGCCGGCAGAAAGACCCGATTGGCCACCTCCGATTACCACCACATCGACGCTGTCCATCTGTGCTCCCTCGCGCCGCCTCACTCAGGCGGCATTCTTTCTCTGCTGTTGATCGGAGATCTTGAGTGCATCCAGGTAGCGCTCCGCATCCAGTGCAGCCATGCAGCCGAAGCCGGCCGAGGTGATGGCCTGGCGGTAGTGCTGGTCGGCCACGTCGCCGGCGGCGAACACACCTTCCACCGAGGTCTGGGTGGCGTTGCCGCCCAGGCCCGAGCGGATGTCCAGGTAGCCGTTGTTCATGGTCAGCTGGCCGTCGAACAGGCTGGTGTTGGGGTGGTGGCCGATGGCCACGAAGAAGCCGTGTGCCTCGATGTCGCGGGTGCTGCCGTCCAGGGTGGACTTGACCCGCACGCCGGTGACGCCGGCTTCATTGCCCAGCACTTCGTCCACCTGGTGGTGCCACACGGTTTCGATCTTGCCGTGGGCGACCTTGGCGAACAGCTTATCCTGCATGATCTTTTCCGCCTTCAGGGTGTCGCGGCGGTGGACCAGGTAGACCTTGCGGGCGATGTTGGACAGGTACAGGGCCTCTTCCACGGCGGTGTTGCCGCCGCCCACCACGACCACGTCCTGGTCACGGTAGAAGAAGCCGTCGCAGGTGGCGCAGGCGGAGACGCCGCGGCCCTTGAATTCCTCTTCGGTCGGAATGCCCAGGTACTTGGCGGTGGCGCCGGTGGCAATGATCAGCGCGTCGCAGGTGTACTCGGCGCTGTCGCCGATCAGCTTGAACGGGCGCTGGGTCACATCCGCGGTGTGGATGTGGTCGAAGATCACTTCGGTCTCGAAGCGCTCAGCGTGGGCCTGCATGCGCGCCATCAGGTCCGGGCCCATCAGGCCGTGGGCGTCGCCCGGCCAGTTGTCCACTTCGGTGGTGGTCATGAGCTGGCCGCCCTGCTGAAGACCGGTGATCACCACCGGGTTCAGGTTGGCGCGGGCGGCGTAGACCGCTGCCGTCCAGCCGGCCGGGCCGGAACCGAGGATCAACAGCGGGATGTGTCGGGTCGTGCTCATAACTCAATGACTCCGTGCGTCGGCAGGAAAGTAGCGCTTGCCCAGCCGCAGGGCGACATGGACCAACAGGATCAGCACCGGCACCTCCACCAGCGGTCCGATGACCGCAGCGAAGGCGACCGGCGAAGCCAGACCAAAGGCGGCGATGGCGACGGCGATGGCCAGCTCGAAGTTGTTGCCAGCAGCAGTGAAGGCGATCGCGGTCGTGCGCGGGTAGTCCTTCGCAATGAACTTGCCCATGAAGAAGCTCAGCACGAACTGAATGATGAAATAGAGCGTCAGCGGGATCGCGATGCGCACTGCATCCATCGGGATGCGCAGCACATCGCCCCCCTTCAGGCTGAACATGGCAACGATCGTGAACAGCAACGCCGCCAGCGTGATCGGACTGATCGCTGGCAGGAACTTCTCTTCATACCAACGCACGCCTTTGCGCGCCTTGAGCCAGCGGCTGGTGAGGAACCCTGCGAGGAAGGGGATGCCCAGATAAATCAGCACCGCCTCGGCAATGGTCCAGAAGCTGACGTCGATCACGCTGCCCTGCAGGCCGAACACCGGCGGCAGCCACGACAGGAAGAACCACGCGTACACACTGAACAACGCGATCTGGAAGATCGAGTTGAAGGCCACCAGCCCGGCCACATACTGCCCATCACCGCGGGCGAGCTGATTCCAGACCAGCACCATAGCGATACAGCGTGCCAGGCCAATCAGGATCAGGCCAGTCATGTACTCAGGGTAGTCGCGCAGGAACAGCACCGCCAGGCCGAACATCAGGAACGGACCGATGATCCAGTTCTGCACCAGCGAGAGCATCAGCACGCGCTTGTCGGCAAACACCTTGGGCAGCTCTTCGTACTTCACCTTGGCCAGCGGCGGATACATCATCAGGATCAGGCCAATGGCGATCGGGATGTTGGTCGATCCAATCGACAGGCTGTGAAGCGCGCTGGGGACGCCTTCGAACATCGCGCCCAAGCCGACGCCAAGGGCCATCGCCAAGAAAATCCAGAGCGTAAGGTACCGGTCCAGGAAGGACAGGCGGGGGGAATCAGTAGTCATGGCAGGTCTCGGAAAAGCGGTTAGTCGATCTGCGCGATCGGGTCGAGGCGAGCCTTCAGCGCTGCGCGGTCGTCCCAGGCGCTGTCAGGAATCTCCAGGAAGGCCTGCAGGCGTCGCTTGATGGTCTGATGGGCACGGTCAAAGGCTTCTGCCTTCTGCGCATCCGAACCTTCCACGCCGGCCGGGTCGAACAGGCCCCAATGCACGCGAACGAAGTCACCAAACACCACCGGGCACGCCTCGGCGGCCGCGCTGTCACACACGGTGACGATCAGATCCATGGCAGCGGCATCGGCTTCGGCAAATTCGTCCCAGGACTTGCTGCGCATGCCCTCGACCGGGAAGCCTTCGCGCTCCAGCTGGGCAATGGCAAAGGGATTGACGCGACCGGCCGGCTGGCTGCCCGCACTGAAGGAGAGATAGCGGCCTTCGCCCCATTTTTTAAGGGTCGATTCGGCAAGCACGCTGCGGGCGGAGTTGCCAGTACACAAGAACAGAACACGACGGGTCATTTGAGCGATCTCTAGGAGGGGGGGAGGTCAGCAGCCAGCAGGACGTTCGCAGGCCTGTTCGTCGGCGCAGCAGTTTTCGGTCAGGTAGGCAACCAGCGAGCTCATCGCCTCGAACTCGGCGCGGTAGCAGATGGTGCGACCGCGCTGCTCGGCGGTGATCAGGCCAGCGGCCAGCAACTCCTTCAGATGGAAGGAGAGGGTGGCACCGGGAAGGGAGAGGGACTGGGCGATATCGCCGGCCAGCTTGCCGCCACTTCCGGCTTGGACCAGCAGGCGGAAGATGGAAAGCCGGGTGGCGTGACCCAGGGCGGCCAGGGCGTGAGTTGCGTTTTTATGTTCCATGATTCTAGAATAGTCGAATCGAATAGGCAGGACAACCCCCCATGCAACACCTTCCCAATGTCGTCCCGGGCGCCTTGAACCCTCCGGTGGCCGAAAAGCTGAGCGAGCCCAATGCCGCGCCGCACCGGCCCCGCATCCTGATCTTGTACGGTTCCCTGCGCCCGCAGTCGTTCAGCCGCAAGCTGGCTTTGGAGGCGCAGCGGTTGCTGGAACATCTGGGCGCAGAGACCCGAGTGTTTGATCCGCATGAGCTGCCGATGCTCGATTCGGTGCCCGCCTCCCACCCCAAGGTGCAGGAGCTGCGCCAAGCCTCGTTGTGGTCCGAGGGGCACGTGTGGGTCAGCCCGGAGCGGCACGGGACGCTGACTGCCGTGTTCAAGAACCAGATTGACTGGCTACCGCTGGAAGAGGGCAGCGTACGCCCGACCCAAGGTCGCACGCTGGCAGTGATGCAGGTCTGCGGTGGCTCCCAGTCCTTCAACGTGGTCAACGCGTTGCGCGTTCTCGGCCGCTGGATGCGGATGGTCACGATTCCGAACCAGTCCTCGGTGGCCAAGGCCTGGCAGGAGTTCGATGACGAGGGGCGCATGAAGCCTTCCGCCTACTACGATCGCGTCGTGGATGTGATGGAAGAGCTGGTCAAGTTCACCCTCCTGGTGCGTGGACGCAGTGACTACCTGGTTGATCGCTACAGCGAACGAAAGGGGGCTGTCGAAGCGGCCGCGCTGACTGCCGCGGCCGGTGTCGTCGAGACCGCATTGAATGAAAAGGAGAACGCATGAACGCTGTCATCTATCACAACCCCAAGTGCGGCACCTCGCGAAACACCTTGGCTTTAATTCGCCACGCCGGCATTGAGCCTGAAGTCATTGAGTACCTGGTCAACCCACCCAGCCGAACGCGGCTTGTCGAGCTGATTGCCGCCGCCGGATTGGATGTTCGCGGTGCAATCCGCCAGAAAGGCACACCCTATCTGGAACTGGGGCTGCACGATCCCGCGTTGAGCGAGGACGCACTGCTGGATGCCATGCTGGCCAATCCTATTCTCATCAATCGCCCCTTCGTCCAGACCACCATGGGCACGCGCCTGTGCCGGCCTTCTGAGGTGGTTCTGGACATCCTGCCAGCAGTGCACGAGCCCTTTACCAAGGAAGATGGCGAAGTGGTGATCGATCAGGACGGCAAGCGCGTCCGCTGAGTTGCTAAGCGGCAGGGAGAGTTCGAGAGCATGCAAAGCGCGTCCAAGCAGCCGCAAAAGCTGCCCCGGCTGATCGTTGCGCTGGGAGTGGGCCAGATCATTGCGTGGGCCAGCAGCTATTACCTGTTGGCCATTCTGGCGCTTCCCATGTCCAGAAGCACTGGCTGGTCGCTGGGGCTGTTGGTCGGAGGCCTCTCCGCTGGGCTGGTCACAGCCGGACTACTCGCTCCTCTGGCCGGTCGGACCATCGACAGGCGGGGAGGGCGGACCGTACTGGCGGTCAGCTCCGTAGTGTTTGCCATGGGCCTCGCGGCGCTGGCCACGTCACACTCCCCAACTACCTATTACCTTGGCTGGGTGGTACTGGGCGTTGCCATGTCTGCGGGCCTGTATGACGCTGCGTTCACGACACTGGGACAGCTGCTCGGGGCAAACGCGAAGCAATCCATTGCCGGCCTGACCTTGGTGGCCGGCTTTGCAAGCACGCTCGGCTGGCCAGCGCTGACCTACCTTGACGAGGCCATGGGATGGCGCGGCGCGTTGTGGGTGGCTGCCGCATTCAACCTGCTGGTCGCATTGCCCATCCATTTGCTCGCTATTCCGAAGCATCAGCCCCGTATTAGCGCAAGTCCGCATCCCTCAGCGGTCGCTGCCGTCCACACCAGCACTGCAGCACCCGTTTCAGCTGCAGCACCGCCTGCACACTGGCTTGTGCTCATTGGCCTGTTGCTGACCTGCCAGGCAGCGATCATGGCGACCTTATCGGTGCATCTGATTGCGCTGCTCGGTGCCATCGGGCTGGCGCCATCGGTTGCGCTGCTCGCTGGCATGGTGATCGGCCCCGCGCAGGTCATCGCTCGTTTGCTGGAGATGTACTTCGGGCGAGGCGTGCATCCGACCTGGTCCGCACGCGTGGGAATTGCAGCGACATTGGCAGCGCTACTGCTGCTACTCACTGGATACTCGTGGGCAGCGATCATTGCATTCGTCATCTACGGTGCCGGCAACGGGATACTCACGGTGGCCCGCGGCACCCTCCCGTTGGCGTTGATCGGATCGGCGGACTACGGCAAGACCATGGGCCAACTTGCCCGTCCCATGCTACTGGCACAGGCGGCAGCACCGCCGCTTGCAGCCATTGCGCTCGAGCGAACCGAGCCTGTTTGGCTGATCTGCCTATTGGCGCTGCTTGCCACTGTTTCCTTGGTTGGAAGCTGTTGGTTGCCTGCAAAGACGCAGGGCGTGAGCCCTTGAATATGCATGCGTGTGCATATATGCTTTATGCATGAGCAAGGGCACCCCCAAGGCAAACGCCATTGAGCAAGCAGTAAGCGTGCTGGCAGACCCCATTTTTCGGGCGCTGGCTGAGCCGTCGCGCTTGGCCGTGCTCAAGCGTGTGCTTCAGGTGGAACGGGCAGATATCGCGGAGATTGCCGCCGGCCTTCCACAGGAGCGATCCGTGGTCTCACGTCATCTGCAGGGACTCCACGATGCTGGGATCCTACGCGCAGAGCGGGTGAGCCGGCAGGTGTACTACCAGGTCGATGGCCCCGCGATGGTCGCACGCTTGGAGCAGATCCTGCTGCAGGTCAGGGCGCTGGCACCTTACTGCTGCCCCGGTGATTTGAAGTAATACCGCAGGCAATTCTTGATTCATCAACGCAACTCACATATATGCATATAGGCGCATACACGCATGAATAAGTTGAATGTCGACGTCGTCGTGATCGGGGCAGGGCAGGCAGGCTTGGCGATGTCATACCGGCTCAAGAACGCAGGCGTGTCGCACCTGATTCTCGAACGACAACCGGCCGCTGGTGGCAGTTGGCCGTCGTACTACGACAGCCTGACCCTGTTCTCCCCGGCAGGATATTCCTCGCTGCCTGGCCTCGAGTTCCCCGGCGGAGCCAAGCGCTATCCCAAGCGGGACGAGGTCACCGCGTATCTGCGCCAGTATGCGTCCGCCTTCGACCTGCCAGTGCGCGCCAACAGCGAGGTTGTGGAGGTCATCTCCGAAGCAAGCCAACATCGCGTCAAACTTGCCGATGGAGCGGTCATTACCGCCCAGGCAGTAGTGGTGGCAACCGGTGGCTTCAACACACCTCACCTGCCGGGGATCCCTGGAAGGCAGCTATACCAAGGGACGATTCTGCACAGTTCGGCCTACCGAACACCCACCGGCTTCGAAGGCAAACGCGTCGTCGTCGTCGGTGCGGCCAACTCAGCGGTACAGATCGCGCACGAACTGCACTCCACTGCCACCGTGGTGCTGGCAACCCGCGAGCCAGTGAAGTTCATGCCACAACGGTTCCTCGGCTTCGATTTTCATGACTGGCTCAAGTGGACCGGCCTGGGCAATTCCCGTTGGCTGAGCGATCAGAGCACGCCCGTTCTGGATGATGGACGTTATCGACACGCCCTGAGTACGGGTGCCATTTCCCGTCGAGAGATGTTCACTGCGTTTACCAACGATGGGGTGGTCTGGCCGAATGCGGAAATACAGGCGGTCGACGCTGTGATCTTCGCGACGGGCTTCCGGCCGAACGTGTCATTCCTGCCACGGGAAGCCTTGGATCCGGACAGGCGGGCACTACACAGCCAAGGGGTTTCCACCACAATCAAGGGGCTCTACTACCTCGGGCTACCGCTACAGCGCAACTTTGCCTCTGCCACGCTTCGCGGAGTTGGTAGTGACTCCTTGGGAGTCCTAGCATCGATCATGAGCCACTTGCGGCCCATGTAATTGCGCACGCGACGTCCCCCCGGCTTGAGTAGTGGGCGGGTTTAGAGTCCGGTGCTGATGTTATCGTTCTTCGCCGCCAACTGCGCGGCGTATTGGGCGGGTGTTAGACCGCCAAGCGCTCTTTTTGGTCTTTCTTCGTTGTAGTCGCGCCGCCAGCTTTCGATACTGGTGCGGGCATGAAGCAACGTCGGGAACCAGTGCTCGTTGAGGCATTCGTCGCGCAGCCGTCCGTTGAAGGACTCGATGTACGCATTTTGGTTCGGCTTGCCCGGTTCGATCAGACGCAGGGCAACTTCCTTTTCGTGAGCCCAAGCCACCATCGCCTTACCGCAAAACTCCTTGCCGTTGTCTGTCCTGATCACTCGTGGCAAGCCGCGCTGCATGGCCAGCCTGTCCAGTACCCTGGACACGCCTTGCCCGGATATTGCCCGCTCCACTTCGATGGCCACAGCCTCGTGGGTGGCGTCGTCGACGATCGTCAGGCACTTGACCACCCGGCCTTCTGCGGTACGCTCGAACACGAAGTCCATCGACCACACCTCATTGGCAGCGGACGGCCGCAGGAGGGGCTGGCGCTCGCTAACCGGCACCTTCTTACGCTTTCTGCGTCGCACCTGCACGCCCGCTTCCTGATAGAGCCGCTCCACTCGCTTGTAGTTCACGACAAGTCCTTTCTGCCGCAGCTTCAGATGGATCATGCCCACCCCGTAGCGTCTGTGCCGATGCGCCAGCGCAGCAATCTGCTCGCGCAGCTCAACGTTGTTGTCGGGCCGAGGCTCATAGCGCAGCGCGCTAGCGCTCATCCGCACCACCGTCAGCGCTCGCCGCTCGCTCAACCCCTTCTCGACCATGCTCCGCACCAGCAGCCTGCGCGCCGGCGCGGTCACCACTTTTTTCGCAACGCATCCTTAATGACGTCGTTCTCGAAGACCTGTTCTGCCAGCAGCTTCTTCAGGCGTGTGTTCTCCGCCTCCAGGTCCTTGTGCCGCTTGGCGTCGGGTACGCTCATGCCGCCGAACTTGCTGCGCCACAGGTAGTACGAGGCCTCGCTGAAGCCATGCTGGCGGCAGAGGTCCTTGATGGGCATGCCGGACTCAGCTTGCGTCAGGAAGCCGATGATCTGCTCTTCGGAAAAGCGCTTCTTCACGTCCAATCTCCTTGTCATTGAGGATTGGACTCCAAACCGCTTCGCTACTCAATCTCGGGGGGACGTCGCACGTTTGGCATGCCAAGAACGGAGTAGGGCACCGGAACTTCTGCGGGGCCGTCGAGGTGGTCGCGCAATCCCAAAGTCAGCCTTTGTTGTTCTGACGGTGAGCGACCCATACGGCAGCGACAGTTATGGATACTACTAAAAAGACAGCAACGCCGGCGACAATGCTCATCTGCTGTAAGAGGGTCAACGAGTTTAAAAAGTTCATCTTAGAAACCAACCATTGGTGATAGAGTGGACCGGCCAGGATTTCGTAGACATCTCAGAGCCATAATCAATGGAAGCGAGAGAGGTGTCTAATGGCAAGCAAACAGTACACGGATGAGTTCAAGGCCGAGGCGGTCAAGCAGGTTACCGAAAGAGGCTTTGCGGTAGCCGAGGTTGCCAAGCGGTTGGGGGTCTCGTCCCACAGCCTTTACCAATGGCTCCGCAAGTCCAGGAGCGAGGCCTTGGCGGGCACGCCTGAGGGGTCGATGTTGCCGACGCCCAAGGACTCAGCCGAGGTGCGGCGCCTGAAGGCCG
>NZ_JAOCFV010000042.1:0-41537 GCF_029842145.1 Stenotrophomonas sp. GD03794 | reverse complement strand
GGTTTTCCACACCACGCGTGGAAAGCGGTGGGGGTTTGGTGTGGACAAGTACTTGCGAGCCCTGTGCCGCAGGCGTTTCAGGGCATGATCAATTTTTGTCCACGCGTGCAACCGATGCCGGAAACGCGAACGCCCCGCACAAGGCGGGGCGTCCGGGGTCGATCCGCTGCTGCTGGATCAGACGTTGAAGCGGAAGTGCAGGATGTCGCCTTCCTGCACCCGGTATTCCTTGCCTTCCAGGCGCAGGCGACCGGCTTCCTTGGCGCCGGCTTCGCCCTTGTACTTGATGAAGTCGTCATACGCGATGGTTTCGGCGCGGATGAAGCCCTTCTCGAAGTCGGTGTGGATGACCGCGGCAGCCTGCGGGGCGGTGGCGCCCTTGCGCACGGTCCACGCGCGGACTTCCTTCACGCCAGCGGTGAAGTAGGTCTGCAGGCCGAGCAGGCTGTAGGCCGCGTTGATCACGCGGTTCAGGCCCGGCTCGCTCAGGCCGAGGTCGGCGAGGAAGGTATCGCGGTCTTCGTCGTCGAGCTGGGACAGCTCTTCTTCGATCGCGGCCGACACCGGCACCACCTGTGCGCCTTCAGCGGCGGCATGCGCGCGCACGGCTTCCAGGTGCGGGTTGTTGTCGAAACCGTCTTCCAGCACGTTGGCGATGTACATCACCGGCTTCAGGGTCAGCAGGAACAGATCGCGCACCAGCGCCTTCTCTTCCTCGTCCAGGGCCACCGAGCGGCCGGACTTGCCGTCGGACAGCGCCGCCTGCAGCTTGGCCAGCACCGGCTTGCGCGCTGCTGCATCCTTGTCACCGCCCTTGGCCGCGCGCTCGGCACGGTTCAGCGCCTTCTCGACGCTGTCCAGGTCGGCCAGCGCCAGTTCGGTATCGATGGTTTCGATGTCCGAAATCGGGTCGACCTTGTTGTTGACGTGGATGACGTCGGCGTTCTCGAAGCAGCGCACCACGTGGGTGATCGCATCGACTTCGCGGATGTGCGCCAGGAACTTGTTGCCCAGGCCTTCACCGCTGGCGGCACCGGCCACCAGGCCGGCGATGTCGACGAACTCGACCGCGGTCGGGATGACCTTCTGCGGGTTGATGATCGCTGCCAGCTCGTTCAGGCGCGGATCCGGCACCGGCACGATGCCGACGTTCGGCTCGATGGTGCAGAACGGGAAGTTCGCCGCGGCGATACCCGCCTTGGTCAGCGCATTGAACAGGGTCGACTTGCCGACGTTGGGCAGGCCGACGATGCCGCATTTGATACCCATGGGTGACAGCTCTCTGGGGTGAAAGTGATTGGTGAAACAGCGCGCGCGCTGCTTGGCCAATCCATCTCGGTGTTCAACATCTGCCAACCAAGGTTGGCAACTACCGGGGCCGGTTGATGCCCGTTGCCGACCAGCGGTCGGTACCCACCGGTTATTTCGGGGTGTGCAGACGCTTCATCGCTTCGCTGAAATCGCCCTGCACCGCCAGCGGCAGCACGTCGATCGCATCATCGATGGCGCGCGCGATCAGCACGTCGTCGTCCTTCGACGGGCGGCCAAGCACCCAACCCACCACGCGGTCCTTGTGGCCAGGATGGCCGATGCCCACGCGCAGGCGATGGAACTTGCCGTGGCCGAGCAGGCGGATGGTGTCGCGCAGGCCGTTCTGGCCACCGTGGCCACCGTCGAACTTCAGCCGCGCCACGCCGGGCGCCAGGTCCAGTTCGTCGTGGGCCAGCAGGGTTTCT
The DNA here is from genome assembly GCF_029842145.1 of Stenotrophomonas sp. GD03794. NCBI lineage: Bacteria > Pseudomonadati > Pseudomonadota > Gammaproteobacteria > Lysobacterales > Lysobacteraceae > Stenotrophomonas > Stenotrophomonas sp. GD03794. Next base: position 39,801 of record NZ_JAOCFV010000042.1, on the reverse strand, counting down.
TCCGGCTCGATCTTCCAGAACCGCTGTGCGGCGGTGACCGACTTGCCGCTGAGGTTCATGAAGGTGGCGGGCTTGAGCAGCCACACCGTCTGCCCGGCGATCTCGACCTTGGCGGTCTCACCGAACAGCTTGCTGTCCACATTCCATCGCGCACCGGCTTTTTCCGCCAGGGCCTCAACGAAATGAAACCCGGCATTGTGCCGGGTCCGGACGTGTTCCGATCCGGGGTTGCCCAGACCGACGATCAGTCGCAGTCCTGCCATGGTTCCTTCCAATACGGTGCCTGCCCGGAGGCAGGCACCGTAGCGGTATTACTCGGCGGCAGCCGCTTCTTCGTCAGCCGCGTCGGCCTTGCCGGCCTTGGCGGTGACGATGGCGTCGTCGTGGTCCTTGCCCAGCGCCAGGGCCGGGATTTCCACGCCCTTCGGCAGCTTGATGTTGGACAGGTACACCACGTCACCGGCCTTCAGCTCGCCCAGGTCGACTTCGATCGACTCCGGCAGGTCCTTCGGCAGGCAGGTGATGGTCACTTCCTTCAGTTCGTGGGTGACCACGACGTCGGCAGCCTTGCCAGCCGGCGAGGTGTCTTCGTTGATGAAGTGCAGCGGGACCGAAGCGGTCAGGGCTTCGTTCTCGTTCACGCGCTGGAAGTCCAGGTGCATGATCAGCTGCTTGTACGGGTGGCGCTGCATGTCACGCAGCAGGACCTTCTGCACCTGGCCGTCCAGGTTCAGGTCCAGGATCGAGGCATAGAACCACTCGTTCTGCTGGGCCAGCCAGATTTCGTTGTGGTCCAGGCTGATGGCGACCGGCTCGGCGTTGCCGCCGTACACGATGGCCGGGATCACACCAGCGTGACGCAGGCGGCGGCTCGCACCCTTACGCTGCAGTTCACGCTTGGTGACCTTGATTTCATGGGTCTTCGACATTTTCGACTACTCAGGTTGTTGCCGCGCCTTGCGGCGTGGCGGTTGAAGATGCTTCCGCGACCAGAAGCACCCGGGGTATGTCCCCGCCGTTGCCGGCAGGGACGAAAAACTCAGTCGACGTACAGCGAGCTGACCGACTCGCCGAAGGCGATGCGGCGCATCGTTTCGGCCAGCATTTCCGCCACGCTCAGCTGGCGGATCTTGCTGCACACCCGCGCTGCGTCCTTCAGCGGGATGGTATCGGTCACCACCAGCTCGTCGAGCTGGGAATTGGTGATGTTGTCCACCGCCGGGCCCGACAGCACCGCGTGGGTGCAGTAGGCGGCGACCTTGAGCGCACCGCGCGCCTTCAGGGCAGCGGCAGCGGCGCACAGGGTGCCGGCGGTATCGACGATGTCGTCGACCATCACGCAGGTCTTGCCTTCGACGTCACCGATGATGTTCATCACGGTGGAGACGTTGGCGCGCGGGCGGCGCTTGTCGATGATCGCCAGATCGGCGTCATCCAGGCGCTTGGCGACCGCACGGGCGCGGACCACGCCACCCACGTCCGGCGACACAACGATCAGGTTCTCGGTGCCGTAGGCGCGCCAGATGTCGGCCAGCAGCAGCGGGGACGCATACACGTTGTCCACCGGAATATCGAAGAAGCCCTGGATCTGGTCGGCGTGCAGGTCGACGGTCAGCACGCGATCAGCGCCAGCGGTGCTGAACATCTTCGCCGCCAGCTTGGCGGTGATCGGCACGCGCGAGGAACGCATGCGGCGATCCTGGCGCGAGTAGCCGAAGTACGGCACCACGGCGGTCACGCTGGCCACCGATGCGCGCTTGAGCGCGTCGATCAGCACCAGCAGTTCCATCAGGTTTTCCGCGCTCGGCGCGCAGGTCGGCTGGATCACGAATACGTCCTGCTTGCGGACGTTCTCTTCGATTTCCACCTGCACTTCACCATCGGAGAAGTGCGAGACCAGCGCCTTGCCCGGGCGAACCCCCAGTTCCTTGCAGATGTTCTGCGCCAGACGTTTGTTGGCGTTGCCGGAAAAGACCAGCAGGTTCGGGGACTCTTGCATCATGATTGTCTCGGGCGGGGACGAGTGGCGGGGATCCGGAGTCGGCAAGGACCCGATGGACCCTTGCTGCTGACAACACCGCGGTTGTTTCCACGTCCCGCGCAGGTGATGCGCTGGAAGGCGCGGACACAGCCGCTATTGGCAGGGGCGGTAGGATTCGAACCTACGAATGCCAGGATCAAAACCTGGTGCCTTGGGCCTCTTGGCGACGCCCCTGCATTGATAAATCAGTGTTGCTCGAGTGCATCCAGCAGTGGCGAACGCGCAACGCCCGCTGCCACCCTTGCCCGCAACTCCTTCGGCAACTTCGACCGTCCCTGCTCTGCGGCAGACTGCGATGCGAACTCGACGAAACAACCACTTCCCGAACCGGTCAGCCGCGCCGTGCCGATGTCGCTCAACGCAGCAAGCGCGGCCTCGACGGCAGGCTCACGGCGGCGCAGCACCGGTTCGAACGCGTTCCCGACCAGGGTCCCGGAAGCGAAGTCCTCTATTTTCGCCACTGGGCTGTCGCGCGTCAAATCCGGGTCTGCAAACAGGACCGGCGTGGGAACATGAACGCCCGGTTCAACCACCACATACCAGGCCGGGGCCAGCGTGATCGGCTGCAGCCGCTCGCCCACCCCTTCGGCCCAGGCATTGCGGCCACGCACGAACACCGGCACGTCAGCGCCCAGGCGCAGGCCCAGCGCGGCCAGCGCGTCTTCGTCCAGGCCCGCCTGCCAGAGTCGGTTCAGCACCACCAGCACGGTGGCTGCATCGGACGAACCGCCGCCGAAGCCACCACCGGCAGATACATGCTTTTCAACGATGATGTCCGCACCTTGCGCGACATTCGCCACTTCTTTGAGCAATCGCGCAGCGCGGACCGCCAGGTCATCTGCCTCGGCCACGCCAGCCAGCCCCTCGCCCTCACGGCGCACCTGGCCGTCTTCACGCAGGCGCAGGCCGATGCGGTCCCCCCAGTCCAGCAGGCGGAACACGGTCTGCAGCTCGTGGTAACCGTCGGCGCGGCGGCCGGTGATGTGCAGGAACAGGTTCAGCTTGGCCGGGGCCGGCCACCAGGACCAACCCGCGTCGTCGAACCCGGCACTCATGGCGTGCCCTGCCCCCACTGGTCCACCAGCAGGCGCACCTTGGCGTCGCCATTGCTGGCCTCGATCCGGCGCGGCACGGCCGGGCGCCCGGCCTCAGCCGGGTACCAGTCCAGGTACTGCACCTGCCATCCCATCTGCTGCATGCGGCGCGGCCGGCCTTCACCGTCGCGCTCGACCTTCTCCGGACCGGCGGCGTCGCCGGCCACCAGGCCACGGATCCACTCCGGCAGCTGGTTGACCGGAATGTCCCAGCCGGTCGCCTCCAACAGCAGCTGCTGGGCATCCTCGCCGTCACGCGGACCGCCGGCCAGCCCTTCCAGGCGGCCAGCTTCGGAATGGGTATCGCCGGTCAGCTTCCAGCTCTGCCGGGTCACCGGCGCGCTCAATTCGACCACGTAGCGGCGGCCGTCCTGCTTCCAGTCGATGCGGCCACTGCCGCCATCCTTGCCCTTGCTGACCGCGACCCGGCCCTGGAAAGCCCAGTCCGGCTGTGCCTGCAGCGCGGCCACGCGCGCGGCCTCGGCCTGCGCGGCTTCGGCGGACACGATCTCGACCACGGCCGGCGCCGGGGTCTTCTGCGTGCCGACGCTGGTGCAGGCGGTGACCGCCAGGGTCGCGGCCGCCAACAGCAGCGGCCGGATCAGGGAAACACTCATGGATTGAATTTCTCACGGGCGCGCAGCAGCGCGCGGTTTTCGGGGTCGAGCTTGGCCGCCTCTTCGAAGAAATGGCGGGCCTCATCGTGCTTGCCCAGCACCCACAGCACTTCGCCGACATGGGCGGCGATCTCCGGGTCCTTGGCCAGGGTCCAGGCACGACGCAGCTGCACCAGCGCCTCTTCCTTGCGGCCCAGGCGATACAGCACCCAGCCATAGCTGTCGACGATGGCGGCGTTGTCCGGCTCTGCCACGCGGGCGCGGTCGATCAGCTCCAGTGCTTCCTGCAGGCGGCCGGTGCGATCGGCCAGGGTGTAACCCAGCGCGTTCAAAGCCGGCACGTTCTCCGGATCGGTCACCAGGATCTTGCGCAGATCGGCCTCGGCGCGCGGGATGTCGTCGCGGCGTTCCCAGGTGAGCGCACGGGCGTACAGCAGGCCGTTGTCATCCGGGTAAGCGGCCAGGCCGCGGGCCAGCGCATCCAGTTCACCGGCACTGTCGTCGGCGCGCTGGCGCAGTTCGGCTTCCAGCAGGTAGGCGTCGCGGCGCACATCGTCGTCGACCACCGCATCGGACTGGATCGCGTGCACTTCATCCAGCGCCAGCGGCAGGCGCCCGGCCAGGGCCTGGGCATTGGCCGCGCGCAGGCGCGCCTCGCTCAGTTCATCGCCACCGGGCACGCTGTGATACCACTGCACCGCCTCGGGATAACGCTTCAGGTACTCGGCGATCTTGCCCAGCAGCAGGCGCTGCGCCGGATCCGGCTTGGCCGCCTGCCGCGACAGTTCGTTGTAGAGGTTCGACAGCGCGGCCTTGTCGCCCTGCTTGGCCAGCAGCGAGGCGCGCATGCCCCAGGTCTGCACGTCCTGCGGGCCGAACGCCAGCACGCGCTCGGCGGCGGCGGGCTGGCCGAGGCTGTCATAGGCGATGGCCACGGCATTGCGCAGTTCCGGGTCCTGGCGGGTCTTCGGCTCCACGTCGTGCAGCAGCGACAATGCCTTGTCGGTCTCGCCCGCCTGCTGCAGCTGGCTGGCACGCAGCAGCGCCACGCGCGGTTCTTCGGGGAAGCGCTTGACCACTTCATCGATCATGCGCCGCGCCAGCTCAGGCTTGTCCATGCGCAGGGCCAGGCGACCGAACTCCTGCCAGGCCTCGATCTTCGGCGGAATGGCGTTGGCGTCGACCAGCTCGCCCAGCACCTGCGCCGGCACCGCCGGATCACGGCCACCGCCGATCAGCGCGGCCAGCGCGAACTTCCAGCCACGCTCGTCGGGGTCGGCCAGCAGGGCCTGCAGTTCGGTGCGGGCCGCCTTCACATCGCCCTGGCGCATGGCCAGCGCACCGGCCGCACTGCGCATGGTCAGCGAGCGTGGGGCGCGCTGCTGCCACAGGGCCAGGCCCTTGGCCGCGCTGGCGTCATCGTTGGCCAGCATGGAAATGCGGGTCGCGCGCTCGGCCAGGCCGGCGTCGCCGTCGGTCTGCAGGGCCGCCTGCAGGTACCAGCGCGCGGCCTCGGCCAGCTTGCCGGCCTGCAGGGCAAATTCCCCGGCCATCACCGGTTCCAGCGCCAGTTCCTCAGTGGCCGCGGCCCGCACGGGGGCCTTGGCCGGCACCGCTGCCAGGGCCTGGCTGCAGGCCAGGGACAGCAGCAGAACACTGGGGATGCGAATCAATGCGGGCATCGTCGGCATCGGGGCCTTAAAATGTCGTCCAATGGCCAGCAGCTTATCGCAAGCAACTGAACAATGACCCTGTGGGTGCTCGGACTGAATCACCAGACCGCACCGGTGGAGCTGCGCGAACGCGCGGCCTTCGCCGGTGAGGCGTTGCCGCGCGCGCTCGGTTCGCTGCGCGATACCCCGCAGATCGCCGAGGCGGTGCTGCTGTCCACCTGCAACCGCACCGAACTGTACGCCGTGGCCGAATCGGCGCAGGCGCTGGACCAATGGCTGCACAGCCAGGCAGGCGACCTGCAGGGCTACCTGTACCAGCATGCCGATGCCGAGGCCGTGCGCCACCTGTTCCGGGTCGCCACCGGGCTGGACTCGATGGTGCTGGGTGAACCGCAGATCCTCGGCCAGGTGAAGGATGCCTGGTCGACCGCGCGTGACCATGGCCTGCTCGGCCAGCGCCTGGACCGGTTGTTCCAGCAGACCTTCTCGGTGGCCAAGCGTGCGCGCACCGATACCCAGGTCGGCGCCAACCCGGTGTCGGTAGCCTCGGCTGCGGTGCGCCTGGCGCAGAACGCGTTCGCGCGCCTGGACGATTCCACCGTGCTGCTGGTCGGTGCCGGCGAGACCATCGAGCTGGCTGCACGTCACCTGAGTGAAGGCAAGGTGCGCCGGCTGCTGATCGCCAACCGCACCCTCGCCCACGCGCAGGAACTGGCCAGCCGACATGGTGGCGTGGCGCTGCCGCTGACCGAACTGGACCGCCACCTGGGTGAGGCCGACGTGGTGTTCTCGGCCACCGCTGCGCGCGAACCGGTGATCCATCGCGAAATGGTGGCCAAGGCCCTGCGCGCGCGCCGGCACAAGCCGATGCTGCTGTTCGACCTGGCCGTACCGCGCGACATCGAGGCCGAGGTCGGCACGCTCAACGACGCCTTCCTCTACACCGTGGACGATCTCGAACGCGCGGTGGAAGACAACCGCCGTGGCCGTCGCGAGGCCGCCGCCGAAGCCGAGGCGATCATCGACCTGCAGGTGTCGCGCTTCGTCGAGACCCAGCAGGCCAGCGCCCATCAGGCGCCGCTGCGGCAGCTGCGCGCGTTCGGCGAAGCCACCCGCACCGAACTGCTGGAGCGCGCGCGACAGCAGCTGGCCAACGGCAAGCCGGCCGACGAAGTGCTGGAACTGCTGGCCCACGGCCTGACCAATCGACTCCTGCACCCGCCTACTGCTGCGCTGCGCGCGGCCGCGCTGAGTGGCGATGCTGACCTGACCCGCGCCGCCGAGCGCCTGTTCCCGGCCACGCCGGGTTACCGCCACCCACCCGTGAGACCCGATGACGCCGACCCTGCGCCGTAAGCTGGAAGCGCTGGCCGAGCGCCGCGAAGAACTGGAACGCCTGCTCGCCGAACCCGATGTGGTCGCCGACAACACCCGTTTCCGCGACCTTTCGCGCGAATTCGCCCAACTTGAACCGATCGCCATCGCCCTGGCCGATGAAGCCCGTGCCAAGGCCGATCTGGCCGCCGCCGAAGGCATGCGCGCCGACCCCGACCTGCGCGAGCTGGCCGATGAGGAAATCGCTGCTGCACAGGCGCGCCTGCAGGAACTGGAGCAGGAGCTGGCGCTGCTGCTGGTGCCACGCGACCCGCGTGACGAAGGCAACCTGTTCCTGGAAGTGCGCGCGGGTACCGGCGGCGACGAGGCCGCGATCTTTGCCGGCGACCTGTTCCGCATGTACGCCCGCTACGCCGAGCGCCAGGGCTGGAAGGTCGAGATCGAATCGGACAGCCCGGGCGAGCATGGCGGCTACAAGGAAGTGGTGGCGCGCGTGGTCGGGCGTGGCGCGTTCTCGCGCCTGAAGTTCGAATCGGGTACGCATCGCGTGCAGCGCGTGCCGGCCACCGAATCGCAGGGCCGCATCCATACCTCGGCAGCCACCGTGGCGATCATTCCCGAGGCCGATGAGGTCGATGACATCGTCATCAACCCGGCCGACCTCAAGGTGGATACGTTCCGTTCGTCCGGTGCCGGCGGCCAGCACGTGAACAAGACCGAATCGGCGATCCGCATCACCCATGTGCCGACCGGCGTGGTGGTGGAGTGCCAGACCGAGCGCAGCCAGCACGCCAACCGCGACAAGGCGATGAAGCGCCTGAAAGCGCAGCTGCTCGATGCCGAGCGCCAGCGCCAGGACGCGGCGCAGGCCGAATCGCGGCGCCTGCAGGTGGGCAGTGGCGACCGCAGCCAGCGCATCCGCACCTACAACTTCCCGCAGGGCCGGATCACCGACCACCGCGTGGAAGGCCTGACCCTGTACGACCTGCCCAACGTGCTGGCCGGCGACCTCGACCCGCTGCTGCAGCGGCTCAGCCACGAGCACCAGGTCGACGCCCTGGCCCAGTTGTCGGCGGGCTGAGTCGCATGCCGGCCTGGCAGCAGCGGCAGCAACTGCAACAGGCGATCGCACGCCAGCCCGGCGATTTCGTCGCCTGGGTGATGCTGGCCGACCTGGAGCTGGAAGCCGGCGACATCGCCGCCGGCGAGCAGGCCGCGCGCCGTGCGCTGCAGCTGCGCCCGAACCACCCTGAAGCACTGGCACGGTTGGGTCGCGTGGCCTGGATGGCCGGCGCGCATGCCGATGCGGCGAAGCTGCTCGGCCAGGCCTCGGCCTTGGCCCCGCAGCACCCGGGCATTGCGCTGTGGCTGGGCCATGCGCTGGAAGATGCCGATGATGCCGAAGGCGCAGCAGCGGCTTATCGCCGCGCACATGCGCTGATGCCGGGCGAGCCCTACATCGCCGCCCAGCGCCTGGCCTGGCAGCGTCGCCTGTGCGACTGGCAGGACGTGGACGCACTGGCGGCACAGGTACGTGGTGCACTTGCCTCTGGGCAGGGCGTGGTCGAACCGTTCGCGTTCCTCAGCGAAGATGCCAGCGCAGCCGAGCAGTTGGCCTGCGCACGCGCCCGTGCATCCGCCGTTGCCGCTTCAGTGCGGCCGTTGCCGCCAGTGAAGGTGCGTTCCCAGGGCCCGCTGCGGATCGGCTTCCTTTCCAATGGTTTCGGCGCCCATCCCACCGGGCTGCTGACCGTGGCCCTGTTCGAGCAGCTGCGTCATGACCCGGCATTGCAGCTGCATCTGTTCGCGCTGAACCAGGATGACGGCAGCCGCATCCGCCAGCGCCTGCAGGTGGCCACGCAGCTGCATGATGTGGCCGCACTGCGCCATGCAGACACTGCTGCACGCATCCGCGCACAGGGCATCGACCTGCTGTTCGACCTGCGCGGCTGGGGCGGCGGCGGTACGCCGGAAGTGCTGGCGATGCGCCCTGCCCCGCTGCAGCTGAACTGGCTGGCGTATCCCGGCACGTCCGGCGCCCCGTGGCTGGATGCAGTGATCGGCGACAGCTTCGTTCTGCCGCCATCACTGGAACCCCACTACAGCGAGCGCGTACTGCGCCTGCCACGTGCGTTCCAGCCCTCGGACAACACCCGCATGCTGGAGCCGGCACCGTCCCGCGCGGAGTGCGGGCTGCCCGAACACGGCGTGGTGTTCTGCTGCTTCAACAACAGCTACAAGCTCAACCCGCGCAGCATGGGCCGCGCCTTCGCAGTGCTGCAGGCCGTGCCCGGCAGCGTGCTGTGGCTGCTGTCCGGCCCCGGCCAGGCCGACGCCCGCCTGCGCAGCGCCGCACAGGCCGCTGGCCTGGATCCGGCACGCCTGGTGTTCATGGCCAAGCTGCCACATCCGCAGTACCTGGCCCGCTATCCGCTAGCCGACCTGTTCCTCGACACGCATCCGTACAACGCACACACCACCGCCTCCGACGCGCTATGGGCCGGCTGCCCGGTGCTGACCTGCCCCGGCGACACCTTCGCCGCGCGCGTGGCCGGCAGCCTCAACCACCATCTGGGGCTGGCACGGATGAATGTCGCCGACGATGCGGCATTCATCGCCACCGCCAGTACACTGGGCAATGACTCGGCGGCGCTGGCCACGCTGCGCGCCGAAGTGGCCCAGGCACGCGACCACAGTGGCATGTTCGACATGGCCGGCTTCGCCCGCGACCTGTCGGCGTTGCTGCAACGGCTGGCTGGCGAACAGGGCTGGAAGGGCGTCGACAACACCTGAGCGATCCCTGCGTTACGCTCGGGCTTCCTCCCCGCGTGGTGTGATGATGGCCAAGCTCAAGCGCAAGGACTACGACGAACTGCTGCTGCCGCTGCAGCTGGAACTGACCGCGATGGCGCGCTGGGTGCAGCACAGCGGGCAACGCCTGCTGGTGCTGTTCGAAGGCCGTGATACCGCAGGCAAAGGCGGCGCGATCCAGGCCATCAGCCAGCACCTCAACCCGCGCCAGTGCCGGGTGGTGGCGCTGCCCAAGCCGACCGACCGCGAAGCCACGCAGTGGTACTTCCAACGCTATGCCTCGCATCTTCCCGCCGCCGGCGAGATCGTGCTGATGGACCGCAGCTGGTACAACCGCGCCGGCGTCGAGCGGGTGATGGGCTACTGCAGCGAGACCGAGTACCAGCAGTTCCTGCGCCAGGCACCGGTGTTCGAACAGCTGCTGGTCGACGACGGCATCCTGCTGTTCAAGTACTGGCTGTGCGTGGACCAGGAGCAGCAGGAGAAGCGCTTCGCCGAGCGCCATCTCGATCCGCTGAAGGGCTGGAAGCTCTCCCCGGTGGACCTGAAATCCCGCAGCAAGTACAGCGCCTACACCGAGGCCCGCGAGGCGATGCTGCGCGCGACGCATCGCGAGGCGGCACCGTGGACGCTGGTGGATTTCAACGACCAGCGGTTGGGTCGGCTGACGCTGGTGCGCAACCTGCTGGACCGGTTGCCGGACACGCGGGTGGATGCACCGCTGCCGGAGCTGCCGAAGCTGAAGGGCAAGCTGCATCGCGAGCACTACGATGTGCTGAAGCCGATCGAGGACTTCCCGGTCGAGGATTAGGGTGGGTCGGCAGGGCCTGCGGCCCTGCACCTGCAGAGGCAACGACAACAGCCGGCTCTGGGAGTTTTGCTTGTTGGCTGGGGTGGTGTGGGTTGGCAGGACACGCCGTAAACCCATCCATGGGGGCTCGATGGCGCCATCCATGGCGCCAACGGTCCTGCCAACCCACACCGCCCCATCCCCGACGGATTTCCGGTGACGGAGGTAGATCCACGCCATGCGTGGATGAATCTCCATTGAAATCGATTATTTCGACAATTGAACGAAGAGCATCCACGCATGGCGTGGATCTACGTGTCGACCAAGGTCGACACCCACCAAGAGCAGGCCATGCATTCCGACAGATCGCGGAGAACTGTCGAAGGCAGGGTGGGTCCGGTGGCGGGGGCGTGAGCCGCATGGATGCGGCGACCGAGCTTACATGGGTGAGGGCGCTTTGCTTGCGAAGCACTGCTTCGCAAGCGCCCGAACGCACAGCCGCCAGCGGCTGGGCCGGGCCCCGGAAGGGGGACTTGCAGCGCCCCCCGCCACCGGACCCACCCCGCCTACCCACAGGAAACCCCGCTTGGGCTGTTGCTTTTGCTGTTGCTGGGGTTGCCGGCCAGCGGCCGGCACTACCGCGGGTGCAGGGCCGCAGGCCCTGCCGACCAACCCACTACTTGGCCGCAGCGATCTGCTTTTCGATGTCGGCGGCGGTCACCGGGCCGAGGAAGGTGTGGGCCAGCTTGCCCTGCGGATCCAGCAGATGCGTCAACGGCAGGCCTCGCGGCGTGGCGAAGTCCGCCGGCGGATCGAACGGGTCCACGATCACGATCGGATAGGTCACCGGGTGCTTGGTCAGGAACGACTGCATCTCCGGCACCTCGATGTCTTCATAGGCCAGGCCGACCACTTCGATGTTGCTGCGCATCGCATGCAGCGCCGACAGCTCCGGCATCTCCTTGCGGCACGGTGCGCACCAGGTCGCCCAGAAATTCACGATCACCCACTTGCCGCGGTGCGCGGCCAGGTCGTAGTCGCTGCCATCCACTGCTTTCATCTTCAGTGTCGGGAACTCAGCGGTGGTGCGCTCGGCCGGGGTTTCCTCGACCGGCGCCGGAGCGGTCGGCGTCGGTGCCTGTACCGGCGGCTGACTGCTGGCCGGGGTCGGCTCCTGCGCCGGCTTGCAGGCCGACAGCGCCAGCAGCAGGGCCAGCGGAAGCAGCAGCAACGGGGTCTTGCGGGTCATGGCATGTCTCCGGAATCGGTGTAGATATCGCTGACCTTGCGCTTCAGGCGTTCACGCAGGGGCAGTCGCAGATCGTCCAGCGCCGCCAGTGCGGCGCGGCCCAGGCTGTCGTCGCGGTACGGCAGGTGCTGTTCGGCCACCGGAATGCGCAGTTGGGTGCATTCGTACAGATCAGCCAGGCTGACCTGGTCCAGGTCGCGCGACAGCAGCCACTCTCCGCGCTCGTCACGGCGCAGCAGGCCAATCTCCTGCAGGTTGCAGGTCAGGTCATGCAGCAGGGAGTCAGTCAGCATCGGCTCCAGCCGCAGGATTTCATCATCGGCCAGGCCTCTGCCCTTGGCACGTGCATGGTGGAAGCGACCGAGCAGTCGTAGCAGGCCGTAGAACTCGTAGCCCTGCGGCAGGCGCAGTTCCACCGGCTGGTAGCGGAAGGCGGCCATCGACGAGGACAGCGACGCGCCCAGCAGCACCGCTACCCAGCACAGGTAGATCCACAGCAGCAGGATCGGCACGAAAGCCACCGTGCCATAGAGCTTCTGGTAGGACTGGAAGCTGCCCAGATAGGCGCCGATGCCCCACTTCACCAGCTCCAGGATCACCGCGGCCAGGATCGCGCCGGGCACTGCGTGCCGCCATTTCACCGTGTGATGCGGCACCACCCGGAACATCAGCGTGATGCAGACGAACTCGATCAGGATCGGCGTCACCCGCAGCGCAAGCTCGGCCAGCCAGCGGCCCTCCTGGGTGCCGAACAGCGGCATCGCGAACACCCGCGCCGACACCGCCAGTGAGGCGGCGGCGAGCATCGCTCCCAGTGTCAGCACGGTCCAGTAGACCAGGAAGCGGGTCAGCTTGGGCCGGGTCGAGCCGACCCGCCAGATCTGGTTGAAGGTCTCTTCAACGCTGTTGAGGGTGATCAGCAACGAGACCACCAGTGCAATGAAGCCGGCCGCGGTGAGCTGGCCGGCACTGGCCGAGAACTGCCGCAGGTAGCCTTCGGCCGCGCGCGCCGCATTGGGCACGAAGTTGGAGAAGACGTAATCGCTGAGCTGGTCGCTCCAGCGGTCGAAGACGGGGAAGGCCGAGAGCACGCCGAACACCACGATCGCCAGCGGCACCAGCGCGAACACGGTGGTGTAGGCCAGCGCCGCAGCCGCCTGGAACAGGCGGTCGTCGAGGAAGCGATGCCACAGGAAGCGGCCGAAACTGATGGCCCGTGCGCGATCCCGCGCGCGCTCCATCCACAGGTTGAGCGTATCCAAAGGTTCCATCGGTGGAAGGGTACCCGATGCGGAATGCTGGCAGGATAGCCATACTGGCGATCACACGACGAGGAGAAGCGGGCACGATGGGCGAGATTCTGGTGCTGTACTACAGCCGGGGTGGTTCGGTGGCACGGCTGGCGCGCCAGATCGCGCGGGGCATCGGCGAAGTGCCGGGCATGAGCGCGCGCCTGCGCACGGTGCCGCCGGTGGCCGCCGTGACCCAGACCGCACAACCGCCGGTCCCCGACGATGGCGCCCCCTACGTGAGCGTGCAGGACCTGGTGGAATGCCAGGGCCTGCTGCTTGGCAGCCCCACCCGCTTCGGCAACATGGCCGCGCCGGTCAAGCATTTCCTGGATGGGCTCGGCGCCGAATGGGTCAACGGCACCCTGTCCGGCAAACCGGCTGGCGTGTTCACCTCCACCGCCTCGATGCATGGCGGCCAGGAATCGACCCTGCTGTCGATGCAGGTGCCGCTGCTGCACCACGGCTGCGTGATCGTCGGCATCCCGTTCACCGAACCGGCGCTGAGCCACACCACCAGTGGCGGCACGCCGTATGGCGCCAGCCACGTGGCCGGCGCCGCCGACGACCCGCAGCCGACCGACGACGAGGCCGTGCTGGCCCGCGCACTGGGCCGCCGGGTGGCCGACATCGCACAGCGGTTGGCCCGATGAGCGCCGCGCCGCGCACGGTCCTGCTGCTGGCCCTGATGGGGCTGGCCGCGCTGTTCGCCGGTTGGTTCATCAATGACAAGCACTGGCTGGCCACCCAGCTGGTGTTCACCGCGCCGCCGCTGGCGTTGGCCGTTGCCCTGCGACTGGGCTGGGGCAAGGCCGGTTTCTGGGCCTCGGTGCTGGCCCTGGGCTGGTTCAGCCACGGGGTGATGAGTGCCTGGAGCCACCCGGAAACACGCTGGCTGGCGCTGATCGAGATCGCGCTGGCCCTGCTGGTGATCTTCAGCGCCAGCCTCCCCGGGCTGCGCGCCCGCTTCGGCAAGCGACGCTGACGCTGCGGCCGCCGGGCCGTATCATCTGTGTTCCTGGCCCCGCGCCGCTGTACCTGTCCTGGTTTCGCGCATGCACATGATGGAAGAGCTCCTGGTCGTCACCACCGGTGGCACGATCGACAAGATCTACTTCGACGACAAGTCGGACTACCAGATCGGCGACCCCCAGATCGGCATGATCCTGCGCGAGCTGGGCGTGACGTTCCGCTTCAACGTGATTCCGATCCTGCGCAAGGATTCGCTGCACATCAACGATGAGGACCGCGAACTGATCCGCGCCACCATCGCCGCACAGCCGACCCGCCACGTGCTGGTGACCCACGGCACCGATTCGATGGTGCAGACCGGCAAGGTGCTGGCGACGATCCCGGACAAGACCATCGTGATGACCGGCGCGCTGAGCCCGGCGCGTTTCCGCGGCTCGGATGCGGAGTTCAACATCGGCTGCGCGATCGGTGCGGTGCAGTCGCTGCCGAGCGGCGTGTACATCGCGATGAACGGGCGGATTTTCGACCCGCAGCACGTGCGCAAGAACGTGGCCGCGAACCGCTTCGAATCGGTCTGAGGAACAGCGTGCCGACCAGGGTCGGCACCTACCACGACGCGGCGGCTCGCATCACCGCGCGTCCCCATGCAAAAACGCCCCGGCCGGAGCCGGGGCGTGCCCATGGAGAGGGGCTTGGGCTCAGTACTGGGCGTTGAGGGTCAGGCCCGAGAAGGTGCTGTAGGCCTTCACCCGCACATACCACGTGCCGGCAGCCGGACTGTTGATGGTGCAGGTCTCGCTGTTGCCGCTCAGGTACGGGCGGCAGGTGTAGGCGGTATCGGTCGGGGCACTGCCCTGGCGCACGTACAGGTCGGCATCACCGCTGCCGCCACTGATCGCCACGCGCAGCTGGGTGCTGCCGGCCGGAACCGCAACGGTGTAGTTCAGCTCGGCACCGGTCGCGGCGCCGAGGCCGGTCACCGGCACGTTGTTCTGCAGCACGTTGCCACCCGGGTTCGGATTGCCCCCCCCGTTGATCGCTGCAGCCACTGCGGCGTTGGCGTCGATGATGCCGGCGCCGCAGCCACCCGAGCAGGCACCCGGCAGCGGCCGTGCGGTGCTCTTGATGATGCTTTCAACCTGCGCCGGGCTCAGCGGGCTCGGGGCGACCGCCTGCATCAGCGCGACCACGCCGGCGACGTGCGGCGCCGCCATCGAGGTGCCGTTGTACGAAGCGTAGCTGGCACTGCCCGGGGTGGTGGTGCCGGTGTTGAGGGTGGACAGGATGCCCTGGCCCGGTGCCGAGATGTCGATACCGGCGCCGTAGTTGGAGAAGCTGGCGCGCGCACCGGCCGAGGTGGTTGCCGCCACTGCGATCACGTTCGGGCAGTTGGCCGGTACCGACGAGGACACGTTGGTGTTGCTGTTGCCAGCGGCGACCACCACGGTGGTACCACGGCCGACAGCGCCGTTGATCGCATTCTGGTAGGTCGTCGAGCAGCTGCCGCCACCACCCAGCGAAAGGTTGATGACCTCGGCCGGATTGGCATTGGCCGGCACGCCGCTGACGGTGCCACCGGACGCCCACACGATCGCGTCGGCAATGTCGGAGGTGTAACCGCCACACTTGCCGAGCACGCGCACCGGCACGACCTTGGCGTTGAATGCGGTACCGGCGACGCCGTTGGCGTTGTTGGTCACCGCCGCCACGGTGCCGGCGACGTGGGTGCCATGCCAGCTGGAATTGGAACCCGGATAACCGGGCTGGCACTCGTTGTCGCCGTACCAGTCGCCTTCATCGTTCGGATTGTTGTCGCGGCCACCGCCATCGCGCGCCATCGCGGCGTCGCTGATGAAGTCGTAGCCCGGCAGGATGTTGGCGTTGAGGTCGGGATGGTTGGTGATGCCGGT
Source organism: Stenotrophomonas sp. GD03794 (assembly GCF_029842145.1). Classification (NCBI taxonomy): domain Bacteria; kingdom Pseudomonadati; phylum Pseudomonadota; class Gammaproteobacteria; order Lysobacterales; family Lysobacteraceae; genus Stenotrophomonas; species Stenotrophomonas sp. GD03794. Next base: position 24,020 of record NZ_JAOCFV010000042.1, on the reverse strand, counting down.
ATCGATCACGGCCACCACCACGCCGGTGCCGGTGGACTTGTCCCAGGCCGGCCGGATGTTGATGCCGGCATTGGAGGTGCCGAAGCCCCATTGCTCGCTGAAGCGGGTGTCGTTCGGGGTCAGCGTGGCACGCATGATCTGGTCGACTTCAACGTATTCCACGTTCGGGTCGGCGGCCAGCTTGCGCATCAGCTGCTCGGATTCGGCCTGGTCGAGCGGACGATCGGTCTTGACCAGGGTCGGGCCGACGGCCAGCTTGCGGACCTGCTGCAGGCCCAGCGCGCGGCCCTGGCTGCTGGCCAGGCCGGCGGCGGCGCTCTTCAGCGAAGAGGCCAGTGCGGTGGTGTTGGCCACCGGCGCGCTGCCGTCGCGGTACTTCACGATGAAACGCTGGTGGGTCGGCGCGGACTGCAGGCCGCTGAGCTGGACATCACCGGCCAGCGCAGGCGTGGCCAGCAGCAGCGATGACAGAACGGACGCACCAAGGACCACCCACACTCGACGCACACGCGGTTGCGTTACCTGGGACATCGTATTTCCCTTTCTTGTGGTGTGAATGCCGGAATCGGCAGAAGCACCGGCCCGAACCCTGGGCTGGCTTGCGTTGGCGAGGTTCGAAGTCCGGCGAGCCAGCGGATCCCCCTAACGATCCGCCGTGCAGATGACGCTAATGACCAAAACCGGACACCACAAGATTTTCAGCGTCTTTTCAGCAAGATGAAATGTTCGTTCTGAGACTTTTCGGGTCGAGGGTTTGTGAAGGTGAAGGAACTTTCTCCTGCCCTGCACGCACCTGACTGGGTCATCACGTGTCCTGCGATGACTTTGCCGACATCGGCGTCCGCTGATCCGGGGTCAGATCCCTTTTCCGTGGGAAAAGGGATCTGACCCCAACCGTCTGACCAGAACGCAGAAAGCCCGTCACTGGGACGGGCTTTCCGGAAGAGCAGCCGAGCGCGGGCTCGGCTCTACAATCAGGCGCGGGCGATCAGCCCAGCTTGACCAGCCAGTTGTGGCGGTCCGGCAGGCGGCCGTACTGGATGTCGGTCAGTTCCTTGCGCAGCGACATGGTCACTTCGCCGGCCGGCGCGTTGATGTCGCCCACCGAGAAACCCTCGCCCTTCAGCTGGCCGATCGGGGTGACCACTGCAGCGGTGCCGCAGGCGAACACTTCGGTGATCTCGCCGGAGGCCACGCCCTGCTTCCACTCATCGATGCTGACCTTGCGCTCTTCGACCTTCATGCCGCGGTCGCGGGCCAGCTGCAGGATGCTCTCGCGGGTGATGCCTTCGAGGATGCTGCCCGACAGCTGCGGGGTAACCAGCGTGCCGTCCTTGTAGACCAGGAACACGTTCATGCCACCCAGTTCTTCCAGGTACTTGCCCTCGACCGGGTCGAGGAACAGCACCTGCGAGCAGCCCTGCGCCTGCGCCTTCTGCTGCGGCAGCAGCGACGCGGCGTAGTTGCCACCGCACTTGGCAGCGCCGGTGCCGCCCTTGGCCGCACGTGCGTACTCGGTCGACAGCCAGATCGACACCGGGGCGACGCCCTTGGCGAAGTACGGGCCGGCCGGGCTGGCGATGACGTAGTAGCCGGCCTTGTGCGCGCCACGCACGCCGAGGAAGGCTTCGTCGCCAATCATGAACGGACGGAAGTACAGGCTCGACTCATCGGCCGACGGCACCCAGGCGCTGTCGACGGCGATCAGCTGCTTCAGCGATTCGACGAAGATCTCCACCGGCAGTTCCGGCAGCGCCAGGCGCTGCGCCGAACGCTGCAGGCGACGGCCGTTGGCATCCGGGCGGAAGGTCCAGATCGAACCGTCGGCATGGCGGTAGGCCTTGATGCCCTCGAAGATTTCCTGGCCGTAGTGCAGCACGGCCGCGGCCGGGTCCAGCTGCAGCGGACCGTAGGCGCGCACGTTGGCGTTGTGCCAGCCGGTGTCCTTGTCCCAGCGCACTTCCACCATGTGGTCGGTGAAGTGCAGGCCGAAACCCGGCTTCTCCAGGATCTGGGCGCGCTCTTCAGCGCTGCGCGGGTGGTCCGAACGGGTGACGGCGAAGCTGGGAATGGACTGGGACACCGGAGATTTCCTGTTCTGGTTGCGGGTAGTGCCCGGCCCGCGTCACTGCGGGCCGTGGGTCAAAGCATGCCGGTCTCGAGCCGGGCCGCCTCGGACATCATGTGCTGGTTCCACGGCGGGTCGAACACCAGGTCGACGTCGGCCTCGGCCACCGTCGGGATCATTTCAAGCTTGCTGCGCACATCGTCGACCAGGATCTCGCCCATGCCGCAGCCCGGCGCGGTCAGGGTCATCTTCACGTCGATCTCGCGCTTGCCTTCGTCCAGGTGCTTGATCTCGACCTCGTAGACCAGGCCCAGTTCGACGATGTTCACCGGAATTTCCGGATCGAAGCAGGTCCGCAGTTGCTGCCACACCAGCTGCTCCACCTGTTCATCGGTGGCGTCGGCCGGCAGCTCGAGCGGTGCCGGTGCCTCCTTGCCGATGGCGTCGCCGTCCTTGCCGGCGATGCGGAACAGGTTGCCCTCGACGAACACCGAATAACTGCCACCCAGCGCCTGGGTGATGTACCCATAGCTGCCGGCGGGCAGGGTCACGGTGTCGCCCTGCGGGACCATCACGGCCTCGCAATCGCGTTCGAAGTGGACAGGTTCGCTGCTACGGGAATACATGGGGACCGATATGGGGCCGTGGCCAAGGCCACGCAAGACGGCATTCTAGCCCAGCCGCCCTGCCGCCGCCGGTGCACTGCGGCAAACCACAGTATCCTGTGGGTGATCTTCAGGGAGCTTCGATGTCCTCCAATGCCGCGCGTGCCAGGACCGTGACCTGGCTCTGGCCCATCATGCTGTTGCTGGGTCTGCTTGTTGCTCCCCTCGCCTGGATGATGCTGGCGCTGATGACCGGCCGGCAGGTCGGCTGGATGGCGGTACTGACCGCCCTGGAACTGGTGTTCATGCTGCGCATGGGCACGCTGGGCCCGGGCCGGCTGCGCATCGCCCTGGTCGTGCTGGGCACCGTGCTGGTGGCCGCCGTGGCCAACTGGACCATCGCCAGCGCCTGGATGGGCGGCTCGATCGGGCTGGACCTGTGGGACGCCACGATGCGGATGGGCCCGCACCTGGCCTGGACCCTGATCAGCCTCGCCAACGGCGCGATGGAATGGCTGTGGCTGGCCCTGGGCCTGGCCGTGGGCGCCTGGCTGGCGCGCTGAGCCCACCGGCAGGTAGTGCCGGCCGCGGGCCGGCAGAGGCGTGCGGACCAAGGTCCGCACCTGCCAGTGCACCTACCATGCGTGGATGGGGGTAGTGCCGGCCGCTGGCCGGCAGAGACGTGCGGACCAAGGTCCGCACCTGCCAATGCAGCTACCATGCGTGGATGGGGGTAGTGCCGGTCGTTGGCCGGCAAAGGGGTCAGAGCCCTTTCCTGCGGAAAGGGATCCGACCCCGGGCCTCAATGCCCGCCGTCGAGCGCCTTCAGTTCGCTCACCAGCGATGCCGCCGCTTCGGCGCCATCGCCGTACAGCATGCGGGTGTTGTCGGCGTAGAACAGCGCATTCTCGATGCCCGCAAAGCCCGTGCCCTTGCCGCGCTTGATCACCACCACGTTGCGCGCGTTGACCACGTCCAGCACCGGCATGCCGTAGATCGGGCTGGCCGGGTCGGTGCGTGCCACCGGATTGACCACGTCGTTGGCCCCGATCACCAGCACCACATCGGTGTTGGCGAATTCCGGATTGATGTCGTCCATGTCGGCGATCAGGTCGTAAGGCACGCCAGCCTCGGCCAGCAGCACGTTCATGTGCCCGGGCATGCGCCCGGCCACCGGGTGAATGGCGAACTTCACCTTCACCCCGCGCTGGCCCAGCCGCTGCGCCAGCTCCCAGATCTTGTGCTGGGCCTGCGCCACCGCCATGCCATAGCCGGGCACGATCACCACGCGTTCGGCGTAGGCCATCATCGCGGCAACGTCGGAGGCTTCGATCGGCTTCTGCGCGCCAGTGATCGCCTGCGCTTCCCCGCCGGCGCCGCCGCCGAAGTTGGAGAACAGCACGTTGCGGATCGGCCGGTTCATCGCCTTGGCCATCAGCCGGGTCAGCAGGATGCCCGCCGCGCCGACCATCATACCGGCGATGATCAGCGCCTCGTTGCCCAGCACGTAACCTTCGAACGACACCGCCAGGCCGGTGAACGCGTTGTACAGCGAGATCACCACCGGCATGTCGGCGCCACCGATCGGCAGCGTCATCAGCACGCCCAGTGCCAGCGCCAGCACGAAGAAGGCGACGATCGCCCAGGTGCTGAGCGTGCTGGCCGCGATGATCGCCAGCACCACCACCGCCAGTGCCACCACCAGGTTCATCACCTGCTGGCCGGGCCAGGTCACGCGCTTGTCCAGGCGGCCATCGAGCTTGGCCCAGGCGATCACCGAGCCGGACAGCGACACCGCACCGATCGCCGCGCCGACCACCGCCAGCAGCAGCACCGTGCCCGACGGCTGGCGCGCGGCCAGGTCGGCCAGCGCCTGTGCGCTCCAGTGGCTGGTATCACGGTTGGCGAGAAAGGCGTAGCGCAGCAGTTCCACCGCGCCGATCGCCGCCGCCGAGCCGCCGCCCATGCCGTTGTACAGCGCCACCATCTGCGGCATGTCGGTGATGGCGACCTTGCCCGCCGACCACCAGGCCAGGCCCGCGCCCAGCAGCAGTGCCACCAGGATCAGCGGCACGTTGTGCAGTTCGGGCAGGAAGAAGGTCGCCGCCGTGGCCAGCAGCATGCCCAGCCCGGCCCAGCGGATGCCACTGCGCGCGGTCAGCGGCGAGGCCATGCGCTGCAGGCCCAGCAGGAACAGCGTGGCGGCGACGAGGTAGCTGGCCTTGACCAGCCAATCGAGAAGTTCGACGGTGCTGATGTTCAAGCCTGCGGCTCCTTCGGCTCGTCCTTGCCGCCCTTGGGCGCGCTCGGCTTGAACATTTCCAGCATGCGCGCGGTGACCACGTAGCCACCGGCGGCGTTGCCGGCACCGAGCACCACCGCGAGGAAGCCCAGGGCTTTCTCCAGCGGTGTCTGCGCGTGCCCCAGCACCACCATCGCACCGATCAGCACGATGCCGTGGATGAAGTTGGAGCCCGACATCAGCGGGGTATGCAGGATCACCGGCACCCGCGAAATGATCACGTGGCCGGCGATGGCCGCCAGCATGAAGATGTACAGCGCCACGAACCCGTCACTCACTGGCAACGCTCCCGCTCAGTCTTCGTCGCCCCATCATAACCACGGGCTGAACCCGCGCGCACCCGGCGTCAACCGCGGCGGCGCTCACGCGTTGTCGATGGTGAGCCCGAGCGAGGAACCGTACCCTGTGCTGGTGAGCAGCCCCGTCCCCCCGAGCGCCGAGACCGATGCCCTGCCGGCGTCGCTGGAAGCGTTCCTGGCCAGCGTCGGCCCGCGTGCGTTCCGCTTCGCCGAGGCCGGCCTGCGGCAGCGCGAAGACGCCATGGATGCGGTGCAGGACGCGCTGCTGCGCATGCTGGACTACGCCGACAAGCCGGCTGCCGAATGGGCGCCGCTGTTCTGGAGCATCCTGCGCCGGCGGGTGATCGACCTGCAGCGCCGGCGCCGCTTCCGCCTGCCGTTCTGGCGCGACAACCAGGACGCGGAAGGCGGCGAGATCGACTGGGCCGACCCTGGCCCGGACCCGGCGCAGGCGCATGAACAGCGCCAGCAGTACCAGCAGCTGGTGGACGCGTTGCGCCGCCTGCCCGCCCGCCAGCGCGAGGCCTTCACCCTGCGCGTGCTGCAGGACCTGGACGGGGCGACCACCGCCCGCGCCATGGGCTGCAGCGAAGGCGCGGTAAAAACCCATCTGGCACGCGCCCGCCAAGCGCTGCAGGATTACCTGGAGAACCACCCGTGAACCGCTCCCTGCCTTCCGATGACACCTTGCGCAGCCTGCACGCGCAGTCGCTGCAGGCGCTGTCGCCGGCAACGCTGGCCCGGCTGCGCCAGGCTCGCCACGGCGCCACGGCTGTCCATCGCGGGCGCTGGCGCTGGTGGCTGGCCAGTGCCTGTTCGCTGGTGGTGGCATTGGGGGTCGGCCTGCAGTTCAGCGGCCACGGCACCCTGACGGGCCCGGCGCCGGCACCGGTGCTGGCCTCGGTGGAAGACAACAGCGCGCTGTACGACGAAAATCCCGATCTGTACCTGTGGCTGGGCGATACCGACCTGGCGATGGAGTGAACCATGTCCCGACTGCATACCCTGCCACTGTTGTTGACCCTGGCGCTGCTGCCGGCCGTTCCGGCGCTGGCGCAGAGCACCGCATCCGGCCCGGCCGCCCGCCCCGCGCCAGCCGCACCGCTGCCGGCGTGGGAACACCTGAGCGAAGCGCAGCGCGAATCCCTGCTGGCGCCGCTGCGCGACCGCTGGAACAGCGCCGATGCCGGCCAGCGCCAGCGCATGCTCTCGCATGGCCAGCGCTGGCAGTCGATGAGCCCGGAGGAGCGCGACAAGGCCCGCCGTGGCCTGCGCCGCTTCGAGCACATGAACCCGGAACAGCGCGAGCAGGCACGTGCCCTGTTCGGGCAGATGCGGGACATGCCGCCGGAACAGCGCGACGCCCTGCGCGAGCGCTGGTCGCAGATGACGCCGGAACAGCGCAGGGACTGGGTGCGCGACAACCCGCCGCCGGCGAAGCCGCGGTAACGCCGCGAGGAACGGGGTCAGAGCCCTTTGCTGACGCAAAGGGATCCGACCCCTGGCAGATTCCGGGAACCGGGGTCAGATCCCTTAGCCTGCGGCTAAGGGATCTGACCCCATGTCACTCACGCCTGCCAGCGCGTCTTCGCCAGCAGCTCGTCTTCCCAGTCGAAACCCAGCTGGCCCTCGCGCACGAACAAAGCGACGAAGTTGAGCAGGTTGCGCGCATACATCTCGCTGGCCTGGGTCGCGCCGCGGCTGGCCAGGCCCAGCGGGCCGTCGATGGTCACGCCCTGGTGCTCGATGCACTGCCCCGGCTGGGTCAATGCGCAGTTGCCGCCGCTCTCCGCCGCCAGGTCCACGATCACGCTGCCGGTGGCCATGCCGTCCACCATCGCGGCAGTCACGATGGTCGGCGCCGGGCGCCCCGGCACGGCGGCGGTACAGATCACCACATCCACGCTGCGCAGGTGATCGGCCAGCCGGCGCTGCTGCTCGGCACGTTCCTCATCGGTCAGTGCGCGCGCATAGCCGCCCTCGCCCGCTGCACTCACCCCGAGATCGAGGAAGCGTGCGCCCAGCGACTGGATCTGCTCACGGGTTTCCGGACGCACATCAAAGCCCTCCACCTGTGCGCCGAGACGACGTGCGGTGGCGATGGCCTGCAGGCCAGCCACGCCAGCACCGATCACCAGAACCTTGGCTGGACGTACGGTACCGGCCGCGGTGGTCAGCATCGGGAAGAATCGCGGCGCGCGCTCGGCCGCGATCAGCGCCGCCTTGTAGCCGGCCATGCCGGCCTGCGAACTGAGCACGTCCATCGCCTGCGCGCGCGTGGTGCGCGGCAGCTGCTGCAGTGGGAACAGGTGCAGGCGGTCGCCAGCGGCCAACGCCGCAAGTGCCGGATCGCTGGCCGGGGTCAGCAGGCCGACCACGCTGGCAGCGGGCTTGAGCTGCTCCAGCACCGCCACCGGCGGTGCCTGCACGCACAGCAGGATATCGATCTCGGCCCAGCGACCTTCATCGAAAACGCGTGCACCGGCATCGTCATAGGCGGCATCGGTGAAGCCGGCGGCCAGACCGGCGCCGGCCTCATACCAGACGGTGATGCCCAAGGCACCGAGCTTGCGCGCGGTCTCCGGCGTCAGTGCCACGCGCCGTTCGCCCGGCGCGGTCTCCTTGATCCCCAGCAACGCCACGGCCATGCAGGTCCCCGCTGATCGGTGAGTTTTCCCGATCCTAGCAGGCAGTCACGGCTCAGTGCAGTGTTGCGCTGCCCGGGTCCAGCCGATCGATCACGCCCTGCATGGCGCTGTCGAAGGCACCGTCATCCACGTGGGCACGCAGGCGGCCCAGCCGCACCATCACCGCCAGTTCTTCGGGCGAGGCCACGCAGAAGCGTACGCCACGGCGGTTGACGAACAGCAGGCGCGAGGAGATCGGGCTGACCCAGGACAGCTTGCCGGCCTGCACCTTGCCGTCCTTGTCGACGAAGTCCAGCCAGTTGCCGATTTCCATGCGGCGGAAGCGGTCGGCGTCGGCGTTGTCGAAGTCATCGGCATCGATCTGCCCGCTCAACTCCACCGCCGGCGATTCAGCGACTGGCGGTGCCGGCAATGCGACCTGCGGCAGTTCCGGCAACGCGCGCTGCAGTTCCGGCCGCGATTCAGCAATACCCTGCAGGGTGTCGTGCAGGGCGTCAATGGCGCCGGTAGCGGCATCACCGTGCACGCCGACACTGGCGAAGACCTTGCTCAGCACCGGCTGCCAGGCCTGCAACCACGGCTTGCCGACGATCTGGCGGCGGGCCTCGGCCACTTCCTCAAGCAGACCGTCGCCCAGGCTCAGCGCTTCGGTCACCGACGCGCCCTCCTCGCCCTCGCGCAGCAGCGCCAGGGTCAGGTGGTGCTGCCACGGCTGGCGCAGGAACTCGGCGATGGCCGGCGGCAGGGTCGCGTCACCGATGCGGCGATCCAGTTCGGCGCCGGCACGGGTGCGGGCCATTTCCAGCTTTTCCTGGCCGCGCTGCGTTTCAGCGGCGCGACGCTCGGCGATTTCCACGCGGCGGCGATGCTGCACAAGGAATTCGCGGAACTCTTCTTCCAGGGTCAGGAAGATCGCCAGGTTCTCGTTGAACTCGGCCACCAGGCGTTCGATGATCTCCTCGACCTTGGCCATCAGCATGCGCTCGGCCTGGCTTTCGCCGGTATTGCCCTCGCAGGCTTCGGCCAGCGAGTTGAGCAGCTTGCGGGCCGGGTGGGTCTTCTGCACGAACATGCGGCGGTCGAGCATCGCGACCTTGACGAAGGGCACGACCAGGCGGCCGATCAGCTCGCGCGAGCGACCTTCCAGTTCGCGTTCGTCCAGCATCACGTCGAACAGCATGCCGACCAGATCGATCGCATCTTCGTCCTGCGGGTCCAGCCGGGTCTGGCCCGGATCGACGCCGAGGCGGGTGGCGCTGGACAGCACTTCGCTCTTCAGCCGCTGCGCCAGTGATTCGCCGTCCTCGCCGATCGCCGCACGCAGGGTCGCGCTGGGCGTGGCCTGCAGCAGCGACAGCACCGACATCATCTCGCGCTGGCTCAACGGGCGGTGCTGGCCAACCGCGACCTGCGCGGCCGAGGTGGCGTCTTCGCGGACATGACGGGTCTGCTGCAGCAGCTCATGCAGTGCTTCCAGCAGCATCCCCTGCTGGCCCGCATACGCCTCGCTGCTGCCACCGTCTTCGCCCGGCAGGTGCTGCTGCATGTGGCCACGACGCTCGGACCAGCGCGCGGCGAAGCGCTGCGCCCAGGCCGGTGCGGCCTGTTCCTCATCGCCGAATTCGCTGTCGAAGCCCGCGCTCTGGCGCTGCTCCACCAGATCGTCCAGGCCCGAGGCCATGCGCGGGTCGGGCGCAGCCGACAGCGGACGCTGCGGCGTCCCCATCTGCGACATCACCCCGGCCGCGGCCAGTTGTTCGTCGAGCTTCTCGTAAATACGGCCCACCGGCACACGCAGGTCACGCTCGCACAGCTTGATCAGCACCAGGTGCACTTCCGGGGCCAGTTCGCAGCCGGCAAAGGCTTCATGGATGGCAACACCCAGATGCTCGGGGCTGATCGGATTGCGATCGGCATCCAGTTCAGCGCCGCCGATCAACCGGCCCAGGCGACGGTCGAGGCGCGCCAGCACCGGCTTGAAGTCGCGCAGCAGCACGGTGGCGAAGTTGCGTACCGCCAGCCGCGATTCCAGCACGTGTTCCGCCAGCAGGCTCAGGCCGTCCTCGGCCGGACCGGACAGGGTCGCTTCGGCCGACAACGGTTCACCGCTGGCCAGCGCCTCCCAGGCCCGCTGCAGGTGGCCGGCGAAGGCGGCGGCGATGTCCTCGCGGCGGCGGCGCAGTTCGCGCATTGCATCCAGGAACAGCAGCTGCGACGAGCCAGCATTGCCGGCGCGGTCGAACAGGGCATCGTCGAAGCGCGCCAGTGCGGCCCCGAACGCCTGGCACAGCGCCGGCAGGACCATGTCCCGGGCACGCTGGAGCTGGGCCGGGTCACGCCCCGGCGATCCCATCGGTGTGGGCACGCTCATCATTCGGGAAGGCTCCCCACCTTCTCTGGTACGACAGACAGCATGGACATCGCGACGACCGGTACACCCCATGTACCGGTATGTCGATGGTAGGCCGGCCAGCCCGTCGCGGACAGTGAAACAGTCCTCACTTCAAACCTCATGACCGGCGGCCCGGCAAGATAGATATCGTAAGCCGTGCAAGGCCTGCGAGGCGAGGGGAAGCGGTCGTCCGTTTCCCGCCAGTGGCATGACGTTCATCACAGTTTGATATTCAAGGTCCGGACGCGACACAAACGGCGTCTTTGACCACCCCGACTATAATCAAATACCCGTGATGACCGGTTCAGACTCCATGCCCGACCCCGCCGCCCTGCTCGCCCTGGATGCCCGCCGCTCAGTGCCCTCGCGGCAACTGGGCGAGCCTGGACCGGACCCGGCCACCCTGCAGCGGATGCTGGCCTCGGCGGTGCGTGTGCCCGACCACGGCAAGCGCGTGCCCTTCCGCCTCCTGAAGATCGCCGGCGATGCACGTCACACTCTGGGCGACTTCCTGGCCGAGCGAAGCCGCCAGCGCGACCCGCAGGCTGGCGAGGCGGTGTTCGAGAAGGACCGCCAGCGTTTCAGCCATGCACCGCTGGTGATCGTGGTGGTGGCCAGCCCGCGTCCGGACCCGAAGGTGCCCGAGCAGGAACAGCTGATGACCGCCGGCTGCGTCTGCTTCGCATTGCTGCAGGCCGCGCAGGCGCTGGGCTTCGGCGCGCAGTGGCTGACCGCCTGGATGGCCTTCGATCCGGCCGTGCACGCCCATCTGGGGCTGTCCGAGGGCGAAGGCATTGCCGGTTTCATCCACATCGGTACACCCAAGGCCGCCGTGCCCGAGCGCGAGCGCCCCGACCCGGTGGCCCTGCTGCGTGACTGGACGCCGCCGGCATGACCCTGCCGGCTCCGCCGCCGTCGCTGTACCTGGTTGATGCCAGCATCTACGTGTTCCGCGCCTGGCATTCGCTGCCAGACCAGTTCCAGGACGCGCAGGGCTGGCCGACCAACGCCGTGCACGGCTTCGCCCGCTTCCTGCTCGATCTGCTCGAACGCGAGCGTCCGCAGCACATCGCCATCGCCTTCGACGAAGCACTGGACAGCGGCTTCCGCCATCGCCTGTATCCGGCCTACAAGGCCAACCGTGACCCGGCGCCGGAAGCGCTCAAGCGCCAGTTCGTGCACTGCAAGGCCTTGTGCGCGGCACTCGGCCTGGCCGTCCTGGCCCACCACGAGTACGAGGCCGACGACCTGATCGGCAGTGCGCTGCACGTGCACCGTGGCAGCCATCGCGGGGTGATCATCTCCGCCGACAAGGACCTGTCGCAGCTGCTGCTCGACCACGACGAGCAGTGGGACTACGCGCGCAACCAACGCTGGGACGTCGCGGGCGTAAAGGCGCGACACGGCGTGCACGCGCACCAGATCGCCGATTACCTGGCACTGTGCGGTGACGCCGTGGACAACATTCCCGGTGTCAGTGGCGTCGGCAGCAAGTCCGCCGCCGTGCTGCTGGCCCACTTCGGCAGCATGGATGCGCTGTACGAACGCCTGGACGAAGTGCCGTTCCTGCGCCTGCGCGGCGCCGCACAGATGGCGGTGCGCCTGCGCGAGCAGCGCGAGCACGCCCAGCTCTGGCGCCAGCTGACCACCATCGCGCTGGACGCGCCGCTGGAGGGCAGCCAGCCTGGGCTGCTGCGCCAAGCCGCCGACCCGGAGCTGCTCGGCGGCCTGTGCCAGACCCTGCGCTTCGGCCCGATGACCCGCCGCCGGCTGTTCGATGCCGCCGGCGTGGCCGACCCTCTTCCCACCCACAGCGAGCCCGCATGAGCCAGCGCAACACCGAAGCCCCGCGCGTCGTCTATGAAGGCAAGTACCAGCGCATGCTGGTGCGCGGCACCTGGGAATACAGCGAACGCACCCACGCCGGTGGCCTGGCGGCGATCATCATCGCCGTCACCCCCGAGGACAACGTGCTGTTCGTCGAACAGTTCCGCGTGCCGTTGCAGGCCCCGACCATCGAGATGCCGGCCGGCCTGGTCGGCGACATCGATGCCGGCGAGTCGATCGAAGTCTCGGCCGTGCGCGAACTGGAAGAAGAAACCGGCTGGACCGCCGATCACGCCGAAGTGCTGATGATCGGCCCGACGTCTTCCGGTGCCAGCAGCGAGAAGATCGCCTTCGTACGCGCCACCGGCCTGCGCCGGATCGGCGAAGGTGGCGGCGATGACAGCGAAGACATCACCGTGCACGAGATTCCGCGCGCGCAGGCGGCGGCGTGGCTGGTGCAGAAGATGGGCGAAGGCTACGAGCTGGATGCCAAGCTGTGGGCCGGCCTGTGGATGATCGAGCACCACCTGGACGGGCGCCCGCGTGGCTGACGCCGACCTGCATGCACTGCCGGCGCTGCTTGGCGCCGATGATCCGGCAATCTACGCGATCCACCGGGCGCAGGGCGCGTCGCCGTACCTGCTGCTGGCCGACCACGCCGGCCAGCAGGTGCCGCGTGCCCTCGCCGGCCTGGGCTTGCCGCAGGTCGAACTGGATCGCCACATCGGCTGGGACATCGGCATTGCCGGCACCACCCGCGCACTGGCCGAACGGCTGGATGCCTGGGCAATCGAACAGACCTATTCGCGGCTGCTGATCGACTGCAACCGCCCACTGGCCTCGCCCACGCTGATTCCGGACGTGAGCGACCACACCGTGGTCCCGGGCAATGCCGGGCTGTCGGCGGCGCAGCGGCAACAGCGCATCGATGCGATCCACGCGCCGTACCACGCACGCATCGACGCGGAACTGGACGCACGCCGCGATGCCCGTCGCCCCACCCTGCTGGTGATGATGCACAGCTTCACGCCAACGATGAACGGCATGCAGCGGCCGTGGCATGCCGGCGTGCTGTACCACCAGGACACGCGGTTCGCGCATGCACTGCTGCAGGCACTGCGCGATGAAGGCGACCTGGTGGTGGGCGACAACGAACCGTATTCGGTCAGCAGCTCCAGCGACTACGCGGTCCCGGTGCATGGCGAAGGCCGCGGGCTGGTGCATGTGGAACTGGAGATCCGCCAGGACCTGATCGCCGATGCCGCCGGGCAGCAGGCATGGGCGGAGCGGCTGGCGCGGATCTTCGGCGCGCTGCAACCGCAGCTGCTGGCCGCCGGGTGATTTACCCAGGCTTGGTAGTGCCGGCCGCTGGCCGGCAACTGCAATGATTCAACGGACCCGGGGTTGCCGGCCAGCGGCCGGCACTACCGCAATTCGGGCGCATCCATCCACGGGAACGGCTTGAACCCGTGCACCTGCACGGTCGCACCGATCGCTTCGAACTGATCCTTGATCGCCTGCGCACGGCGACGATCCAGCGCTTCACCCAGCACCAGCGGCAACGCGCGGCAGCACGCCAGCGCCTCGCCCACCGGCATCTCCAGCAGGCGCGCCACGCGCTGCGCAGCGGCCTTCAGCTGGTCTGCCGGGCACGCCACCAGGCACAGGTCGAACGAAGCGAAGATGCCTTCGCCCACCCCTGCCTCGCGCGCCGCCGCCAGTGCTTCAGCACCCGCTTCGCCCAGGGCCTCGTCGATACCCTCGACCTGCTGGAATGCGTCGTACTCGGCGTAGTAGGCCAGCGCCTGCGCGTAGTCCTGCAGCGACGACAGCGGGCGTTGCCGCTTCTGCACATCCAGCACGTCGGCAAACGTGGCCGGCTCAAGATACGGGAACAGCCCCATCGCTGCCGAAGCGGCCGACCGCTCGCCGTCGTCATCCAGCGCTTCATCACTGGATGACGGCAACCACAACCGTGCCGCCAGCAGGTCCTCGTCGCTCGCCATCACCCAGCCGAAGGCATTCCACACCGCATCGTCATCGTTGCAGGCAGCGAAGGCATGCAGGGTCTGTTGCAGGTCCAGCAGTTCGATCAGCCGTCGGTGCTCAGGCAGGCAGTCGCTGCCGAGTCTACCGGCGCCGGGCGCAGGCCCAGCGCGATCACCACGCCGAGCGCGGCGAACAGCGCAGCGCCGTACTGTGCGTTGACCATGCCCTGCAGGGCATCCGGGCTGGTTGCCGCCTGCGTGCCGCGCGCAGCGTTGGCGATCATCACCAGTACCGCCAGTCCCAAGGCGCCGCCGATCTGCTGGGCAGTGGCCGCCATGCCGGACGCAACGCCTTGCTGCGGCCCCGGCACGCCCTGCCCGGCCACGATCCACATCGCCGTCCAGCTCATGCCCTGGCCGACGCTGAGCACCACGATGCCCGGCAACAGCGGCCAGTAGCTGGCGCCATGCGGCATCGCCAGCGCCACTGCGGCGATGCCGACGGCACCTGCGGCGAAGCCCCAGGCCAGCACCTGCCGTGGCGAACGGCGCTGCAGCATGCGTTCGGCAATCCGGATGCCGAAGGTGCACACCAATGTCGGCAGCAGGAAGGCCATACCGGCCTGCAGCGGGCTCCAGCCATAGCCATCCTGGAAGTAGAGCGCCAGGAAGTAGTACTGCACGCCATAGCTGCTCATGAAGGCGAAGGTCAGGCCGAGTGCCGCGCGCAGGCCGGGCAGGCGCAGCAGCGCAAACTGCATCAGCGGGTCACGGCTGCGCTTTTCGATCTGTACGAACACCGTCAACAGTACGGCTGAAAGCAGCAGGCAGATGAGCGTGGCCGGCGCCGTCCAGCCCCACTCCGGCCCTTGCACCAGGGTGGTCACCAGCAGGCTGCCGCCGGCCGTGACGGTGAGGCAACCGGCCAGATCGAATGAACGGCCCCGCACCCGTGGACCATCGGCCGGCAACCACGCACCGGCTGCGACCGCGCACGCCGTGGCCAGCGGCACGATCACCGCCAGCACCGCCGGCCAGCCGAACGCCTGGGTCAGCACGCCACCGAGCAGCGTGCCCAGCGCCAGGCCGACCGCGCTGGCCATGCTCCAGATCGCCAGCGCGCGGTTGCGCACCGGGCCTTCCGCGTACAGCGTGTTGATCAGCGCCAGCGTGGCCGGGAACAGCAACGCGGCACCGATACCCTGCGCCGCGCGCGCGATGATCAACAGCGTGGCGTTCGGCGCCAGCGCACCGAGCAGCGAGGCCAGCGCGAACAGCAGCATGCCCAGCCGGTAGAAGCGGCGGCGGCCGATCAGGTCGGCGGCGCGCCCGCCCAGCAGCAGGCTGCCGCCGAAGGCCACGGTGTAGGCACTGACCACCCATTGCAGCTGCTGCGCGTTGATCTGCAGCGCGCGGCCCATGTCATGCAGGGCAACGAAGATGATGGTGGCATCCAGGGCAATGATCAGCTGGGCGGTGGCCAGCAGGGTCAGCGCCCAGCGCGGGTATTTGAGGGGAGGCATCGGCGGTCTGGCGCGGTGGGGGAGCGCAGTCTCATTGATGCGAGCCAATCAATAAACCCCTCCCCGACCATATCTGTCATGATTTTCGGCATGAATGGAGCTTCGATGGACCTCAATGCGGTGCGCATGCTGGTGCAGGTGGCCGAAGCGCGCAGTTTCACCGTGGCCGCCGGCCAACTGGGCCTGAGCCAGTCCGGCCTGTCGCGCGCGATCGGGCGGCTGGAAGCCACGCTGGGGGTGAAGCTGCTGCAGCGGAACACCCGCAACGTGGCGCTGACCCCGGATGGCCGCCAGTTCGTGGAACAGGTGTCGCCGCTGCTGGCCGGCCTGGACGATGCCGAGCGGCAACTGGCCGACCGCCCGTGCACGCCCTCGGGCACGTTGAAGATCAGTGCGCCGTCGATGTTCGGGCGCAAGGTGCTGGTGCCGATGCTGGCGCCGTTGCTGCAGCAGCATCCGCAGCTGCAGGTGGAAGCGGTGCTCAGCGACCGCCTGGTCGATCTGGTCGAGGAAGGCTTCGATGCCGCGCTGCGCACCGGCGTCATCGCCGACCAGCGCATCGTCGCGCGGCCCTTGCGGCCGCTGCGCTGGGTGACGGTGGCCAGCCCGGGCTATCTGGCCCGTTGTGGCGCACCGGACGATGTGGCCGCGCTGCAGGATCATGCCTGCCTGGCGGTGCGCAACCTGCGCAGCGGCCGGCTGGTGGACTGGCAGTTCCTGCAGCACGGGCAACTGCGTGAGTTCACGCCCCCGACGCGGATGGTGTTCGACAGCGGCGATCCGCTGGTGGAAGCGGCCATCGCCGGCATCGGCATCGTGCAGGTGATGGATTTCGCCGTGGCCGACGCCTTGGCCGATGGCCGCCTGCAGCGCGTGCTGCAGCCGTTTGAAGGCCGCAGCCGTGCACTGTCACTGATCTATCCGCCCTCGCGGCAATGCTCGCCAAAGCTGCAGGTACTGGCCGACGCGTTGCTGGCTGGGGATTGGTAGCGCCGGCCGCTGGCCGGCGCCTGCGTGGATCCAACCGTTTCCGGGTTGCCGGCCAGCGGCCGGCACTACCGGGCTGCGGTAGATCCACGCCGTGCGTGGATGGGGTTGCGGCTCGGGGTCAGAGCCCTTTCCGCGGGAAAGGGATCCGACCCCTGGGCAATCAACGATCAGGCGAAGCTATCGGTGGCGCGCACCAACGCGTCCACGTTCTCGGCCTCGAACGCCGAGTGACCCGAAGCCGGGGTGATTTCCAGCTTCGCCTTCGGCCACACCTTGGTCAGGTCCCAGGCATTGGCCAGCGGGCAGACCACGTCGTAGCGGCCGTGCACGATCACGCCCGGAATATCGGCGATGCGGTGGGCGTCGCGCAGCAGCTGGTCTTCCACCTCGAAGAAGCCGCCGTTGACGAAGTAATGGTTCTCGATGCGGGCGAAGGCCAGCGCGAAGTGCGGGTCTTCGTGGCTGTTGATGAAGTCATCATCGACGTGCAGGAAGCTGGTCGCGCCTTCCCACACCGCCCACGCCTTGGCCGCTTCCAGGCGGGTGGTTTCGTCGTCGCTGGTCAGGCGGCGGTGGAAGGCCGAGATCAGGTCATGACGCTCCACCGAAGGAATCGGCTTGAGGTAATGCTCCCACGCATCCGGGAACAGGCGGTTGGCGCCTTCCTGGTAGAACCATTCCAGCTCCCAGCGACGCAGCATGAAGATGCCGCGCAGGACCAGTTCGGTCACGCGCTGCGGATGGGTTTCGGCATAGGCCAGTGCCAGGGTCGACCCCCAGCTGCCGCCGAACACCTGCCAGCGATCAACCTTGAGGTGCTCGCGCAGCTTCTCGATATCGGCGACGAGGTCCCAGGTGGTGTTGTCCACCAGGTCCGCGTGCGGGGTGGAACGGCCGGCACCGCGCTGGTCGAACAGGATGATGCGGTACTTGGACGGGTCGTGGAACTGGCGCATCTTGTCGCTGCAACCACCGCCCGGACCACCGTGCAGCATCACCACCGGCTTGCCATCCGGGTTGCCGCACTGTTCGAAGTACAGCGTGTGGCGGTCGTCGACCTTCAGGGTGCCGACGTCGTAGGGGGTGATGGCGGGGTACAGCGTACGCATGCTTGCAGCTCCAGGGTGATGCCCTGCCGGGGCAGGAGAACCTCCATTCTAGGCCGGACGCCGGCCCAGGGTGATGCGGTCGCGCTGCTCCAGATCCTGCGCGGTCTGCACCTCCGCAAAACCCGCAGCGTCGAACAGCGCGCGGATCGCTACGCCCTGGTCCCAACCGTGCTCGATCAGCAGCCAACCGCCGGGCAGCAGGTGGGCCTGGCCACCGTCGACGATGCGGCGGATGTCATCCAGCCCGTCCACGCCGGAGGCCAGCGCGGTGGCCGGTTCGAAGCGCAGGTCGCCCTGTGCCAGGTGCGGATCGTCGCTGGCGATGTACGGCGGGTTGCTGGCGATCAGGTCGAACCGCGCGCCCTGCAGCGGCGCATACCAGTCCTGCCCGCCCTCGGCGAAGCGGACGTTGCGCAGTTCATGGCGGGCGGCATTGCGCGCGGCCACGGCCAGCGCACCCGGGCTGGCATCGGTGGCCAGCACCTGCGCCTGCGGCCGTTCGCTGGCCAGCGCCAGAGCGATCGCACCGCTGCCAGTGCCGAGGTCGGCCAGCTGCAGCGCCTGGTCTGATGGCAGGCGCTCCAGCGCCAGCTCGACCAGCAGTTCGGTTTCCGGCCGCGGGATCAGCGTGGCCGGGTCGACCTCCAGGTCCAGCGTCCAGAAACCGCGGCGGCCGGTCAGGTAGGCCACCGGCTCGCCGGCCACGCGGCGGGCCAGCAACGCTTCGAAGGCGGCCTGGTCGGCGGCGGCCAGCGGATCGGTGGCATGCGCGAACAGCCAGCTGCGCGGGCGGTCCAGCACGTGCAGCAGCAGTAGTTCGGCCTCGTGGCGGGCCTCAACGCCGCCGAGGCGGGCACTGGCCTCGGCCACGATCTGGCGCAGGGAGGGTTCGGGTTGGAAAGACATGCCGCAATTGTAGAGCCGAGCCCATGCTCGGCTGCTCCACCCGCAGCCGAGCATGGGCTCGGCTCTACAAAAGCTGGAATCCGTTCAGATTCCGCCGAAGGGGATAAGGAGGGGCTATTGGCCCCATTCAGCCGTTCCGGAAGATTTTCCTTGTCACACAGGCAGTTGCAGGATGAGAGCGTCCAGGTTCAGTGCCAGCTCATGGCTTTTTGATAGACTACATCTATCGAATAGATGCAATCAATGGATTGTTCTTATCGCCAGCGAATCGGTAACCTAGCTCCTGTCGATTCACCCACTCCCCTTCACCAGAGGAAAAACGATGTCCCTGATCAACACCCAGATCCAGCCGTTCGAAGCCAACGCTTACCACAATGGCGAGTTCATCAAGGTTTCCGACAACAGCCTGAAGGGCCAGTGGTCCGTCCTGATCTTCATGCCGGCCGCCTTCACCTTCAACTGCCCGACCGAGATCGAAGACGCCGCTGACCACTACGCCGAGTTCAAGAAGGCCGGCGCCGAGGTCTACATCGTCACCACCGACACCCACTTCTCGCACAAGGTGTGGCACGAAACCTCGCCGGCCGTCGGCAAGGCCCAGTTCCCGCTGGTCGGCGACCCGACCCACCAGCTGACCCGCGCCTTCGGCGTGCACATTGAAGAAGAAGGCCTGGCCCTGCGCGGCACCTTCATCATCAACCCGGAAGGCGTGATCAAGACCCTGGAGATCCACTCCAACGAGATCGCCCGTGACGTCGCCGAGACCCTGCGCAAGCTGAAGGCTGCCCAGTTCACCGCCGCCAACCCGAACCAGGTCTGCCCGGCCAAGTGGAAGGAAGGCGAGAAGACCCTGACCCCGTCGCTGGACCTGGTCGGCAAGATCTAAGGCAGTACCGGCCTGCCGTGGCCCCACGCCACGGCGCGCCCTTCATCCCCGTGCCGGTCCCCCCGCCGGCGTGGGGGTGAACCCAAGACAGCCAACGCTCGCCCGCCTTGGCCAGCCAGCCCCTTCCACGGTCGCTGTCTTGGGTTCACCCCTACCCCCTGCTGGTCCGCTACCTTCTACAGCGGTGCCACGCCCCCTGTTTGCCTGAAGCCAGGAGATGACCCGATGTTGGACGCCAACCTGCAGTCGCAGCTGAAGACCTATCTGGAGCGCGTGACCCGCCCGATCCAGATCACCGCGCACGCCGACGACGGCGCCAAGTCGCAGGAAATGCTGGAACTGCTGCAGACCCTGGAAAGCCTGTCGGACAAGATCTCGCTGCAGGTGCTGCGCGATGGCCAGGGCCGCGTGCCGTCCTTCGACCTGGGCACCCCGGGCCAGGACATCCACCTGACCTTCGCCGGCCTGCCGATGGGCCACGAGTTCACCTCGCTGGTGCTGGCGCTGCTGCAGGTCGGCGGCCACCCGTCCAAGGCCACCGCCGAGCTGATCGAGCAGGTGCAGAACCTGGAAGGTGAATACAAGTTCGAAACCTACTTCTCGCTGTCCTGCCAGAACTGCCCGGACGTGGTGCAGGCACTGAACCTGGCCGCGGTACTCAACCCGCGCATCCAGCACGTGGCCGTCGACGGTGCCCTGTTCCAGGACGAAGTCGAGCAGCGCGAGATCATGTCGGTGCCGACCGTGTACCTCAACGGTGAAGTCTTCGACCAGGGCCGCATGACCCTCGAGCAGATCGTGGCCAAGCTGGACACCAATGCCAGCAAGCGCGATGCCGAGAAGATCGCCGCCAAGGACGCCTTCGACGTGCTGGTGGTGGGCGGTGGCCCGGCCGGCGCGGCAGCGGCGATCTATGCTGCACGCAAGGGCATCCGCACCGGCATCGCCGCCGAGCGTTTCGGTGGCCAGGTGCTGGACACCATGGCGATCGAGAACTTCATTTCGGTGAAGGAGACCGAAGGCCCGAAGCTGGCCACGGCGCTGGAACAGCACGTGCGCGAGTACGAGGTGGACATCATGAACCTGCAGCGCGCCAGTGCGCTGGTGCCGGCCGGCGAAGACGGCCTGGTGCAGGTGCAGCTGGAGAACGGCGCGGTGCTGAAGTCGCGCTCGGTGATCCTGTCCACCGGCGCGCGCTGGCGGCAGATGAACGTGCCGGGCGAAGACCAGTACCGTAACAAGGGCGTGGCCTACTGCCCGCACTGCGATGGCCCGCTGTTCAAGGGCAAGCGCGTGGCGGTGATCGGCGGCGGCAACTCCGGCGTGGAAGCGGCCATCGACCTGGCCGGCATCGTGTCGCATGTAACCCTGCTGGAGTTCGATTCCAGCCTGCGCGCCGATGAAGTGCTGCAGAAGAAGCTGCGCAGCCTGGCCAACGTCACCGTGCTGACCAGCGCACAGACCACCGAAGTGCTGGGCGACGGCAGCCGTGTCACCGGCCTGGTCTACAAGGACCGCGTCGGCGGTGATGCCCACCGCGTCGAGCTGGAAGGCATCTTCGTGCAGATCGGCCTGCTGCCCAACACCGAGTGGCTGAAGGATGTGGTGGCGTTGTCGCCGCGTGGCGAGGTCGTCATCGACGACCGCGGCCAGACCAACCTGCCGGGCGTGTTCGCTGCTGGCGATTGCACGACGGTACCCTACAAGCAGATCATCATCGCCATGGGCGCCGGTTCCACCGCCGCACTGAGCGCGTTCGACCACCTGATCCGCTCGTCGGTGAGCAGCAGCAGCGGTGCCGTTGCTGAAGCAGCCTGATCCACCGTTCCCAGATCACCGGGAACATTGTCTGCCTGTCGGGTAACCACGCCGTCAGCCGGTCCGTTACCCCTGGGGTGTAAGGATGAACCTACGTGATCTGAAGTACCTGGTAGCCCTGGCCGACCACAAGCATTTCGGCCGGGCTGCCGCCTCCTGCTTCGTCAGCCAGCCCACGCTGTCGACGCAGATCCGCAAGCTGGAAGAAGAGCTGGGCCTGCCGCTGGTGGAACGCGCACCGCGCAAGGTGATGCTGACCCCGGCCGGGCAGGAAGCGGCGGCACGGGCACGGGTGATCGTGTCCGAAGTGGAACAGCTGAAGGAAGCGGCGCGACGCAGCCGCGATCCGGAAGCCGGTACGGTGCGCCTGGGGATCTTCCCGACCCTCGGCCCGTACCTGCTGCCGCATGTGATTCCACGCATCCGCGATCGCTTCCCGGAGCTGGAACTGCTGCTGGTCGAGGAAAAGAGCGATGTGCTGCTGGATCGCCTGCGCGAAGGCAAGCTAGACGCTGCACTGCTGGCCCTGCCGGTGATCGACGACCAGCTGCATGCCGAGTTCCTGTTCGAGGAACCGTTCCTGCTGGCCGTGTCCGGGCGCCACCCGTTGGCCCGTCGCGAACACCTGGACGTGCAGGAACTGGCCACGCAGAAGCTGCTGCTGCTGGAAGATGGCCATTGCCTGCGCGACCAGGCGCTTGAAGTCTGCCGCCTGTTCGGTGCCAACGAGAAGTCCGAGTTCCGCGCCACCAGCCTGGAAACGCTGCGGCAGATGGTCGCCGCCGACGTCGGCATCACCCTGCTGCCGAGCCTGTCGGTGCAGCCGCCGGTGCCGCGCTCGAACAACATCCGCCTGCTCGATTTCACCGGCGAAGGTCGTCCCAGCCGCCGCATCGCCATGATCTGGCGGCGCAGCTCGGCCATGAACGACTTCCTGATGGAGCTGGCCGACCAGTTCAAGCGCCTGCCGCAGGCGCTGTTCACGCTGGAGGCGCTCAATGCCGCCAGCGATGCACCCGCCCTGCCCGGCCCCGCGCTGAACGGCTGAACCCCCGCAACACCGGCCTGGAATCGGCAGGAGTCGATTCCGGCCGCATTTGTCCCCACAATACAGACAGGCGGCGCCAGCAGGTGCCGCCTTTTGCATGGCTTTCAACCAAGGAGCTTCACCATGAGTACCGCCAGCGGCCTGCCGCCGTCGATCACCGTTTCTACCTTCGACATGGACCGCCTGGACGCCATGCTCGAATCCCCTGCGCTGAGCCAGACGCCTGCCGCGCTCGCGCTTGCTGAAGAACTCAACCGTGCCACCGTGCTGGCACCGGACCAGATTCCCGAAGGCATCGTCATGATGCATTCGCGCGTGGAGTGCGAAGATGAAGTGTCGGGCGAGAAGCACGTCCTGACCCTGGTCTTCCCCCGCGAAGCCAACGTCGATGAAGGCAAGGTTTCCGTGCTGGCCCCGGTCGGCAGTGCCCTGCTCGGCCTTTCGATCGGCCAGAGCATCGACTGGAACGCGCCCGGCGGCCGCAAGCTGCGCCTGCGCGTGACCGCGGTCCACAACGACCGCCCCTGATTACCGCTGCGCACCGCGCGCGATTCGATCCCCCTGCACCAGGAGCCGTAATGAGTACCCCGTCCA
Source organism: Stenotrophomonas sp. GD03794 (assembly GCF_029842145.1). NCBI lineage: Bacteria > Pseudomonadati > Pseudomonadota > Gammaproteobacteria > Lysobacterales > Lysobacteraceae > Stenotrophomonas > Stenotrophomonas sp. GD03794. Next base: position 1,017 of record NZ_JAOCFV010000042.1, on the reverse strand, counting down.
AACTGTCCCAGCTGCGCGAACTGTCCGTGGTCGTTGCCGATACCGGTGACTACGAGGCGATCAAGCGCCTGCAGCCGGTGGACTGCACCACCAACCCGACCCTGGTGAAGAAGGCGCTGGACCTGCCGGTCTATGCCGAGTTGATCGAACGCGAACTGGCCTGGGGCCGCCAGCAGAGTGGCGACCGCGAAGCGGTGGTGCACGCCGTGGCCGACCGCCTGACCATCGGCGTCGGCGCGCTGCTGAGCACGCTGGTGCCGGGCCGCGTGTCCACCGAAGTGGATGCCGACCAGGCCCACGACACCGCTGCCACCGTGGCCAAGGCCCGCCAGTTCATCCAGATGTACGCCGATGCCGGCGTGCCGCGCGAGAAGATCCTGATCAAGATCGCCGCGACCTGGGAAGGCGTGGAAGCCGCGCGCATCCTGCAGGCCGAGGGCATCGACTGCAACCTGACCCTGATCTTCAACCCGACCCAGGCGCTGGCCTGCAGCGAAGCCGGCGCGTTCCTGATCTCGCCGTTCGTCGGCCGCATCCTGGACTGGTACGTGGCCAACGGCCAGACGCCGGCCAACATCGATGAAGACCCGGGCGTGAAGTTCGTGCGTGGCGTGTATGCCGAATTCAAGCGCCGCGGTTCGCCGACGGTGGTGATGGGCGCCTCGTTCCGTTCGACCGCGCAGATCGAAGCGCTGGCCGGCTGCGACCGCCTGACGATTTCGCCGGACCTGCTGGAGAAGCTGGACGCCGACCACGGCGAGCTGCCGCGCAAGCTGGTGGCCGGTGCGGCGGATGGCGCGACGGTGGCCCCGATCGATGCCGCGAAGTTCGCAGCCGACCTGGCGGCCGATCCGATGGCGACCGAGAAGCTGGCGACCGGCATCGATGCGTTTGCCAAGGATCTGCAGGCGCTGCGCGAGCGCATTCGCTCGGAACTGTGAGGATTCCGGCCAACGGCTGAGCCCCTCGTGGCGGGGGCTTGGTCGCGAACTGCGTGGAGCAAAAGCCGCGCTGGGG